>DATLIF010000122.1:0-9148 GCA_035539575.1 Fimbriiglobus sp.
CTTCGAGGCCCACCATCTTCCCGAATGGTGGGCCTCGAAGACTCGACCCACCCTACAAGAACTCGGCCGCGCGGCCGAGCACCCAGGGACGGAAGAACCCTTACTCGAATACCAGCGTCCCGAACTTCTTGGGCTCGTGGAAACTCTCGCCGACGCGGGCCCAGTCCCAGCTCGACTGCTTGCCGCCGTCGTAGTCCATGCGGTAGAAGTTCGCCCGCCAGCGGGTGCCGGCCTTCGGCGGCACGTTCCGCAGCGGGGCGAGCAACTCGTACGGGATGAACACCTCCGCCCGCCAGCCCTTGACCGCGGCGCCGGACTTCTTGTCGCCGCCGACAGCCGCGGTCGCCTTGCGGGTCTTGCGGCCGCCGCCGTAGTGCCACGGCGTCCAGCCCATGATCTTCCCGTCGAGGTTCGGGATCAGGATCGGCAGCTCGGTCCCCAGCGGCGAAATCTCGTACTCGAAGTACAGCGGGACGCTCTCGTCCGTCCACAGGAAGACCTCGAACACGTCCTCCATCCACAGGTTGTCGAAGTCCTTCGTCATGGTGGCCGTGAGCTTCTGGTCGGTCGCGTCCATCAGGGTGTAGACGCCCTTCTTGGAGTGCAGCATCTTGACCTTGACTTCGTAGTCGTGGACCGACTTCGGCCGCCGGTGCAGCGGCTCCCACTCGGCCTTGGCCCACGCGGCGTTGGACCCGTCACCGGTCAGTTCGAAGTCGTCCGTCGGCTTCACACTGTACTCCCGGCGTTCGGTGCGCTTCGGGTCGTCGGGCTTCAGCCCGAACAGGATGCGCTCAGCGTTCGTGCGGTACACCTTCTCCAGCACGTCCGGCGGCAGATGGATGCCGTAGATGTTCCAGAACCCCTGTCGGTGGTGGCTGGCCGCGCAGTCGAAGTACTCGTCCTCAGTTTCCAGGAACCGGTAGTAGGTGCGGTAGGCGTCGCGCTTCGGTGTGGTGTCGGTGCCGAAGAGGATTCGGTCCTGGTACTTCAGGAAGAACTTGCGGGCGGTGTACGGCTGGCGGCCGAGTTCCGAGATGCGGGCGTCGATGTCCACGAACATGTTCGGGTAGCGGTCGAGCTTGTCGGCCACCGAGGCCAGGTCTTCCGCGTTGTTCCCGAAGTGGGTGTTGATGAACGTGGTACTCGGGTGCTTCGCGATGACCCGGTGAAGCTGGTCGAGCAGGTCCTGCCGCTTCGGGAAGTCCTTGCCGAAGAAGAGCCAGCCGGGGTTGGAGTTCAGCTCGTGCCACCGCTCGTTGAAGCGGTCCAGCGGCGTGAAGAACGCGGCTGGGTCCGCGATGTGGATGACCACGGGCCGCTTGTGCTTCGCGCACACCTCCCAGACCGCGTCGAGCTTCGGGTCGTCAATCGGGACCAGCCGGCCGTCCTTGTAACGGTGGCGCAGGCCGAAGGTCTTGTGGAACTTCAGGCCCTTGGCTCCGGCCTGGAAGCCTTCCTCCAGTCGCTTCGCCTCGCGTTCGCCCCAGTCCGGGTCGTCGATGCCGTCGAAGTTGACCAGCGCGAACGTCAGGAACCGGCCGGGGTGCGCCTCGTCGAGGGCGGCCAGCGTCTCCTGGAGCCGGTCGCCCCAGCCGCCGTCGAGGTTCACCACCGTGCGGACGCCGGCCTCGTTCATCTCGGTAAGGTAGCGCTGGACGGTTTGCGAGGTGAGCCGGTCCTTGCCGCCGCCGAGGTGATTGTGGACGTCCACCACCGGATAGGCCGGCTTCTCGACGACGGTGGTCTTCGTGACCATCATCGACCGCGGCTCCCAGTCGCGGAGCTTCAACTCGCGGATGTCGCCGGGCGGGTCGGCAGCCGCGGCCGCCAGTGGAAAGCAGATGGTGACAGTCAGCAGGACTCGCGCGATCATTGGGGGTCACTCCGCGCAGGGGGGACGTTCGCGGGTGACATGCTACCCGGTCCGCGCGGCGGGCGACACTGGCTACCGGCGTTCCACGGCAGTCAGGTCTTCAGGCCCATTTCCTGGTGTTGCTCGCGGGCAGAGGACAGGTATCGGTCGTAGGCGGCCTGGTCGCGCCGGCACGACTCGCCCTTGAACACCAGCGCGAACGAGCGGCGGTGGCGCGTCGCGGACAGGTTGGCGTCCGCCCGGTGGATCGTCATGCCGTGGTGGGCGACGGCGTCCCCCGGCGAAAGGGGCACGGCCCGCTCTCGCGTGAAGTCGTCGGCCGAGTAGTCGGTGATCCCCTGCGAGAAGCCGAGAACCTTCGACCGGGCGTGCGGGCGGAAGCCGCGCCGGTGCGACCCCGCGACGTAACGCAGGCAGCCGTTCTCGGCATCGACCGCGTCAAGGGCCAGCCACACCGTCAGGACGCTGGGGGGCGTGAGGCAGAAGTAGAAGTTGTCCTGGTGGGGCGGCGTGACGTGGTGCGTGCCGGGCGGCTTGTTGAACCACTCCGGCTGGTCGGCGACGGCCGGCTCGCCGAGCAGCGTCTCCGTCAGTGCGACCCAGCGGGGGTTGCGGATGTACGCGGCGAAGTAGGGATCGCGGCCCATCCGCTGCAACTGCTTGAGCGTCTCAGGCCGGCTCCGGTCCTCGTAGAACGCATCGGCGTCCGGCAGGGTGGGGACGATCTCTCGCGTGTAGCGGTCGAGGTTTTGCTTCAGTTCCCCGAGTTCCTCCGACGGCAAGAAGCCGGGGATCACGACAAACCCGTCCCGGTCGAAGTCCGCCTTGAGATCGTTCGCCCGCATGATCGGCCTCTTCGCAGGTGACAGGTTCCCGCCGCACGGACGGCTACTCGTACCCGGCAAGACTGGCCGCCTCGTCGGCCAGCCGGTTGTCGAACGTGAAGCCCAGCGGCGCGTAACGCTTCTGAATCTGCTCCATGCCCTGCTTGACCATGATGAGGTCGCAGCCGTGGCAGATAAACCTGGCACCGAGTTCGAACAGCCGTTGTGTATGCTCTGGGGTCCCGCTGACCGTGCCCCACCACTTGCCGGCGGCCTTCGCCGCGGCCGCCACCCGGCGGTACGCGTCCGCGATCAGCGGGTGGTCGAACTGGTAGGGGATGCCGGCGAGGACGCTCAGGTCGCCGGGGCCGAGCATCAGCACGTCGATCCCCGGCACGCGGGCGATCGCCTCGGCGTGGTCGAGCGCGGTCGGCGACTCCAGTTGCGTGATGAGCAATGTGTTGTCGTTAGCGGCCCGCAGGTAGGGCGGCATGGGCATCGAGCAGTACGGGTTGTCGCCGCTGGCCCCGTCCACGCCCCGCTCGCCCTGGGGCGCGAACTTGGTCCAGCGGACCAACTCCGCCGCCTCCTCGGCCGACTCGCAGCGCGGATACATGATCCCCTGCGCGCCCACCTCCAGCAGCCGTCCGGTCCGCATGAACTCGCCCTTGGCCGGCCGGGCGATGACGTCGGACGCGCCGACCCGCGCCGCCCGCATCAGCGAGGCCGCCGTCTCGTCGCTCGTCGCGTGGTGCTCCAGGTCGAGCCAGATGCCGTCGAACCCGAGCAGGCTGACGAGTTCATACACGCTGGGGTCGATGAAGTGGCAGCAGGTGACCAGGACCGGATCGCCCTTCCGCAACTTGGCCTTCACCCGACTGAATCGCATACCGGTCTCCTCCCGGGGTCGGACGACGGTCAGCCGCCCTTCACGGACACCTGCACCGGCCGGCCGTAGGTGTACCGGCCTTCCTTGCAGCGCCAGTGGCCGAAGTCGTACGCCACGAAGATGTGGCCGTCCCGCGGCGTCTCCTCGATGGCCATGTAGTGGGTGGTGAACACGCCGGTCGTCAGCCGGACCACGTGGCTCCAGGTGTCGCCGTGGTCGAGGCTGAACGCCAGGTAATTCCCGTTCCAGGGGTGCTTCGGGTTCGTCCAGCAGGCGCGGGGCGGGATCCGCACGCCGAAGGCCGCGACCAGGACGCCGCTTCGTAGCTCGATCAGGTCCGGGTCCACGACGGCGCCGATGTTCTCGTTCGGGTTGTCGGCGATGAGCTTCCCGTTCCGCTTGACGCCGCGGAACATGTCGGCCCACTTCTCGGTCCGGTAAACGTCCAGGTCCGCGAAGACCCGCGGGCGGGCGGCACTCCAGGTGCGCCCCTCGTCGTCGGAAACCGCTTCACGCAGTTCGCGGCCGGTCCGCATCTGGCAGATCAGCCGGCCCCGGCGCGGGCCTTTCGAGACGCGGGCCAGCACCGGCTCGCCAAACCCCTCCGTGCCGACCTTCGGGTCTACCGCGATCGTCGAGACCAGGTCCCAGTGCCGGCCGCGGTCGGTCGAGCGGAGCAGCATGCACCGCGTCTTCATCATGGTGGGCGTGTAGCCCGAGGGCTCTTTGTCCCCTTCCAGCCAGCCGTAGAGCGTGGTCAGCAGATCGCCGCCCGGCAGCTCGACGACGCGGCGGTGCAGACGCATGGCCGCGTGCGGCCGGCCGCCATCGTCGGTCGAGCCGTGGAAGTTCGCCTTCGGCAGGTTGAACGTGATCTCGACCGGGCCCTTGAGGGTGCGGTAGTCGTCGGCCGACGTGTACAGCAGTCCGCGCCCCTCACCGGGTCGCTCGCCGGGCGTGACGTACGTTTCCAGTGCCAGGATCGTGCCGTCCCGCAACTGGACCACACCCCCCTCGATGTTGACGCCGTTGTCTCCCGCCGGGAGAGGGAATGTTTTCCACGTCTCCCCGCCGTCGCGTGAGACGACAGTCTCCAGGGCGTACGGGTAGAAGATCCTCTTCTGAGGGTGCGGCTTCTTCGACAACTGCGACTGCACGACGAGCGCACCGGACTGCGTGCAGAGCATCGAGGGCTGCAACCCGTCGGGAAGGATCATCCGCTCCTCGCCGAAGGTCAGGCTCAGCCGGGGATCCTTGACCAGCGTCTCCGGGGTGTTGCGAAGAACGGCCCCGGCCGCCTTGCCGGTCGGCTCGGCCGCGGCCACGCTCCCCAACCCGGCCAGCGGCCAGGCCGCCGCCAGCCCGGAGGCGGATCGTAGGAACGCCCGGCGTGACAGCTCGTGATTCATTCGAGTCTACCCACGATTTGACGGGACCGGGCCAAGCTCGTTGCGGGTTTAAATACTACTTATTCGCATTTCGGGTGTCAAATGTGAAGTGAAAACTGGAATGGCACAGTATAAAATAGTCTTCATGCCACGGTTAACACGTCCAACGACCCAGGCTACCGAACTCGCTCACAAGCTCCGGCAGCGCATTCAGTCGGAGCAACTGGCCGACGGGGCCTTCTTCATGACCGAGGCGCAGCTTGCCGCGGAGTATGGCGTCTCCCGGACAGTGACCCGCGAGGCGGTCGGTCGGTTGCAGGCGCTGGGCATACTCGAAGGCCGCAAGCGGAAGGGGTTGGTTGTTCGTCGTCCGGACCCGCTGCGCCTGTTCTCCAGCAGCCTGCCGTCGCTGGCGGGGTCGCCGGACGACTGGCGCGAACTGGCCCAGTTGCGCTACGCCCTGGAGGTCGGCGCGATCGAACTGGCGATCCGGTCCGGCACGGAGGAGCAACTGGCCCGGCTCGGCGAAATCGTCGTCGAGATGGAGCAGGCGCTGCGCGAGGATGTCGCGGGCCGGCGGTCGGTGGAACTGGACGTCGAGTTCCACGCCCAGATCCTGCGGATGACCGGGTCGCGGCTGATCGCCGGGATGCAGCAGGTGCTAGTGCAGTACTTCCAGATCGCCCCACTGGGCGAGCCGAGTTCCACGTCCGCGGAGCGCGTCACCTGGGAGCACCGCGAGTTGTATAACGCGATCCGCGATCGCGACGTGGAGCGTGCCCGCGCCATGATCCGGCTTCAGTTCCGCGAGACTCTCGAGCCCCCGCGGCCGCGGGAGTAGCGAATCCAGGGCCGTTGTCACCGGCCGTCGGCCGCCGGTCCCGCGACCGACTGGGGCCTGGGCGCCGGGTCTTTTGGCGGCGGTGCCTTCAAGTATCGCGACGCCCAGGTGACGAACGTCTCGATGTTCGGGCCGGTCGTGTGCCCGCCGCTGTGCATCCGCCATGCCAACTCGCCGTCCACCAGCGCGACCCCCACCGCCGGCATCTCCGTCGCGCCGAGGTCCTTTTTGCCGAGCAGTTTCCAGGCCGGCCCCGCGGCCACGGCGGCCATGAAACTGCCCCGTTGGTCCACCCAGGAACCTTCCGCGCCGGGTCCGGTCATCGCCCCGTAGCTGATGAACGTCGGCCGCGGAGCGCACAGGGCGATGAGTTCGTGGGCGTCCACCGGCAAGTCGCACGGGGCCAGCGGACCGCCGTACTTCAGGAACGTACCGGACATCCAGTGGTACTCCCCGCTGCCGGCCAGGTTCTCCACCTGCTCGCCGAAGTTCCGGCGGAACAACTTCGCCCCGCCCGCGCCCGACGAGCCGATCAGGCCGATCGCGAATCGCGGCTCGTAGGTCATCGCCACGAGCGCCGCCTTGCCGTACCGCGACAGGCCGGAGATACCGACCTGCCTGGCGTCCACGGCCTTGTCGGTTTCGAGGTAGTCCAGCGCCCGGCTCGCCCCCCACGCCCATGCCCGCAGCGACCCCCAGTCTTCGGGCTTGCGCGGCTGGCCCTTGTTGCACAGACCGATGATCCCGCGAGTCAGTCCGGCTCCGTTGTCGGTCTGGATGCTCCCGGGGTTGACCAGGGCGTACCCCCAGCCCCTGGCCAGGTACTGGTTGCGGCCGCCCCCGCCGCCGAAGTCCATCATCACCGGGACCGGCCCGGAGGCGTTCTCCGGCAGGGTCAGCGTCAACGAAATGCCGACCGTGATCGCCGGGTACGCGGAGTTGTCCACTTTCCCGACGAGCCGTTTCGTGACGCTCGGGACCGTGGGGGCCGGCGTCTTCCCGCCGAACCCACCCATGGGCTTGGGGTTCGTGTCAACCTCCCAGGTCACCTTCGGCGCGTCCCCGGGCACCCGGCCGTACACCTCGGCGTCGAAGTACTCCACGATCTCGGGGCGCCGCACCTTCCACCACACCTCCGGCGAGTCCACCGGCTTGCGGCCCTTGGTGACCATCATCTCGGGCAGGTGGGGCCAGGGGTTGGCTTTCGCCTCGTCGGTGTTCTGGTAGTCTGCGGCCTTCGGGTTCATCCCGCTCGGCCCGCGCCGCATGGTCTCGGGGGGAATCTTCAACTGATCCAGCATACGCTGACGGTCCTGTTGGGCTGTCAGCGTCACCGGCCTGGGCGGGTCGTCCGCGATGCAGACCGAACACGCGGCGAAGATCACCGCGGCCGCGGCGGGAGAGAATCGCATGGGATGCCTCGGTGGGAGTGGTGAAGGGCGGACCGCCTGCACCGGAGATGTAGGTGGTTCGTGTGCCGACTCCGGTCGGCCCATGCTAATTCAAAGACTGGGGGTAAGCGATCAAATCGGCCAGTTGCCTCGGGATGAGATTCGCCGCGAGTCCTTCGGACATGGCTGACAGCTCGACCGTCTCGGTCACGTTGGACGCATACGCCCACGCGATCGACCGGGGTCAGCGGGCGGCGGCCGCGACGATGTTATCGATTTGACGCGAAGTATCGCCGGGAACGTGTGAAACCTCACCCAAGGTCATTGGCTACAAATCGCGCAGACTCAGACGATCGACAAACTGAATAACCCCTCGCAAACACTTGATTGCAAGGGGTTATCTCATGTTACCCGGCCTGGATTCGAACCAGGACAAGCAGAACCAAAATCCGATGAGCCCGCGCCGCAAAGGCCTGTCGCAAAGCGGGTTAAGCAGCTCATCCCCCGCCGGGTGCAGTGCCGGATGCAGTGACCAACAAGGCGAAGGGGGCATCCCCGACGCCGACCTGGCCGCGCTCGTGGCCACGTGGCCGACGCTCCCCAATCACATCCGCGCCGCCATCCGGGCGCTGGTCGGCACTGTCGCGGGTCCCTCCTGACGGGTTTCCGTCAGCCCGCGAAGGGAACTGAAATGGTTGGGCCAGAGATCATGATCCCGTGACCCGGCCAGGTGGCGATGGGACGGACGAGGGTGCAGGGCGTCCGCAGCCCGCTGGGCGGGCCGGCGCGGGGTCCGTGTTAGGACGTTAGATGGCGCCGCGTCCGGGACGGCTGGCGCCCCCGCCCGGCCGCAACCGCTTGCAGGGCGGGGGCTTCGGGGGTACAGTGCGTCCGGTGGGTCGGGTCGGCGCGGGGTCCGTTAGGACGTTAGATAGCGCCGATCGGCGCGAGCTAATAATGGGCTCGGCCGTCCCACCTTGGGCCTGCGGCGATCCGCCGCGGCACGACCGCGCCTCCTAGGCGCGCGGCGCCCGGGGATAGGAGGGGGCGGCCTCCTCAGCGGCGGTGCCCAGGACGGGGGCCGCCGACGGGTACCGATCCTCCCGACCGATCGGATCGGCAGGCGAAGCCGCCGGCCCCCGGCGTCGCCGGTCACGGAGTTCAGCGCGGTGGGGTAGGCCGGGACGGCCGAGCGTCGAGTTCAGCTGCCACACGGCGGCCGAGCCCAACGTTGCAGCTGACCGGCCGCGCCCCACCAGACCGGGGAGGCCGACGCCACGCGGCGCGGCCGGCAGCTGAACTCGACGTTCGGCGGCTGGGGAACTCGTTGCGGAACTTGCCGATGACGGACGGCGAGTGGATGACCTCCGAGGACGCTACCGCTCTGCTCCGGGCCGTACAGCCCCGAGCCACCGAGCGGAAACTCCGGCTGCTAGCCTGCGCGGTGGCCCGGACGATCTGGGATCAGATGCCGCCGGGGCTCCTGCGGGAGGCGGTGGTGGCCGGGGAGTTACACGCGGACGGCCAGCTCCCGGACGACGACCGGCAGGCGTTCATCCACCGGCTGTACGCCCCCTGGGGCACGGACGGGCCGCCCGCCACCTGGTTCGGTGGGCCACCGTGGGCCGAGGCCACCCGTGACGATTGGGCCGCCTTCTTCGCGGCAAAGGAGGCCGTTGCCCCCTGGCAGTCGCTGTCCCGGCTCACGTTTTCGCCTGCCTGGGTGATGTGGGCTGGCCGGACCGGGCGGTGGCGGGCGGTCTTGATCCGTGACATCTTCGGCCCGGACCCGGCCGCGCCGCCTGCCTTCGACCCGGCCTGGCGGACGCCGGACGCGGTCGCCTTAGCCGGGCACGTCTACGGGGACCGGTCGTTCGACCGACTGCCCGACTTGGCCGCCGCCTTGGCGAACGCCGGCTGTACCGACACGGTGGTGTTG
>DATLIF010000123.1:0-6122 GCA_035539575.1 Fimbriiglobus sp.
CTTCGAGGCCCACAGTATTCGGTAGCGCGTTGGGCCTCGAAGACTCGACCCACCCTACATGTCACGTCCGTCCGTTGCCGCCAGCCGTCAGCCCGAGCAGCAGCCCCAGCCCCGCCGCTCCGGCCACCGCCAGTAACAGCCGGTTCTTCGTCGCCCACCACTGCTCGCTATCTTCATACGCCTTGGCGTCGAAGCGGCCGTGCGCGCCCCAGTCGCCGGGCAGCGGCTCGTACAGGTTGTGCGGCCGGTTCGGGTCTTCCGGCTCGTCGGTCATCTGCGAGTCGTACCCGGTCTTGCCGAGATACCAGTCGCCGACGCCGGGCAGGACCGCGTTGCCGGCTATCACCACATCGGTAATTAGCCCGACGTGCCAGTCCCGTCGGTAGTGGTGCGCCGCGTGGTAGATCGCCCGCGCGGCGACCTCCGGCTGGTAGATCGGCGGCACCGGCTGGGCCTTGCGCGGCATCCGCGACTTCGACCACGAGTGCTGCGGGGTGTTGGTCGCCGGCAGGTGGACCATGCACACCTTGATGTTGCTGCCGTCGTGAATCAGTTCGGTCCGCAGGGACTCGGTGAACCCCTGGATGGCGTGCTTGGACGCACAGTACGCCGACTGGAGCGGGATGCCACGATACGCCAGCGCCGACCCGACCTGCACGATCATCCCCCGGTCCCGCGTCCGCATCCGCCGTAACGACGAGAGCGTCCCGTGGACGAACCCCAGGTACGTCACCTCCGTCACCCGCTTGTAGTCGACCGCGGACATCTCCTTCACCGGGGAGAAGACCGACGCCTTCGCGTTGTTCACCCACACGTCGATCGGCCCGAACTCCGCCTCGGTCATGGCGGCGGCGCGCTCGACAAGATCGGCGTCGGCCACGTCGCCAGGCAACACCAGTGCCTGGCCACCGAGCGCCTCGACCTCGCGGGCGCAGGCTTCCAGTCCGTCCTTGCCGCGGGCGAGCAACCCGACCGCCGCCCCGTGCTTGCCGAACTCACGCGCGACCGCCCGGCCGACCCCGGCCGACGCCCCGGTCACTACCACCACCTCCGGCCGCTGCTTGCCGTTGCTCATCGCGCCTCCTCCACGGTTTTTCGCCACAGGGCCGGCCACCCGCCGCCGAAGCGTTCCGTTACCGTGCCCCGGACCGTCGCAAGCCCGGCCACGGCCAGCCCGATGGCCACGCTCCAGGCCGTCTCCGGCCCGGTGACGTACCCGAGTATCCACGGGGCGACGACCAGCCACGCACCGAGCGGCAAGTTGACCCACCGCACCGGCCGCGTTACCTGGAACACCGCGGTCAGCGCGAACATGGCGACCAGTGGCCCGACGACATGGAAGTTCGCCCGCGCCGGGTCGCTGAAACCAAGTGCGCCGGGCGTGACCGTCAGCCAGACGCCGAGTAGGAACGCCGCGAGTTGGGCGTACATAGTTTTAACTCCCCGTTGCGACGGCCATCGTCCCCGGCGGTTCAGGGACCAGCCCCCAGAACGCCCGCCACACCGACCGGCCGGCGTCGTACTCGCGCCGCAGGTGTTGCAGGCTCGCCAGCACCTCGTCCATCGCCGGGCCGATCATGACCACCGAGATGAACGCCGTGACCAGGCAGAGCAGACACCACCCGCCGACGAACGGCTGGAGGATGACGAGCAGGATGCTGACCGCCCCGAGCGGGCCGACGAACAGCCCGAACAGGACCACCAGCCACGGCATCGTCCGCCACCTGCGGGAACTGCCGATCAGCCCGGTGAGGACGTCGGCGAAATACCCGAACGCTCCGAGCGCCGCGTCCGAGACGCCCAACGTCCGCTCAGTCCCCTTCGCCACCCAAGAGTTCAATACGACCTCGCTGCCGTTGCCGAACACCGGCTCCCAGACGGTCGGGAACACCCGCGCCTGGTAGAGCGCCAGGTAGCCGGCGATCAGGAAGCCGACCGCTGCGGCACCGATGATCGGCAGCCTTTGCGGCCAGTACGCGGGGTTGTAGCTCCACCCCGGCGGGGCGTCGGGGTCGGTCACAGCGTGTCCCTCCGCGGGTCGGCCAGTTGGTCCGTCACGATTCCCAGGGCCGCCCCCCAGACGACGTGGGCGGCGATCATCAGGGCACCACGTTCGGCCGACTCGCCCTCGGCGTGCGGGTACAGCCGCAGCGCCGGCAGCAGGCCCATGTAGCTGCCGGCCCAGACCGCCAGCCCGTACGCGACCCCGGCGACGGCCCCCGGCAGTGGCAGGCTCGGACGGATCAGTCCGTAAACGGCCCCGGCCGCAGTCCCGTACCCGAAGTGGGCGATCGCGGTCAGCCCCTGCTTCTCGGGTTCCGACAGGTCGTCCTCGACCCCGACCTCCTCAGCCGCCCGTTCGGTGATGTGCCGCGGCGGCAACCGGTGCTGGTCCTCGAACGGCAGCGCCGGGAATAGGGCGGCCATCGCGGCCGTCATCGGCGCGGTGGCCGCTAACCCGGCCGCCCCGCCCGCGAGCGCACTCGGTGCGGCATGATGCATCGGCGTCCCTCATTCCCACAACGACTGGCAGGCAATCTCGATGCCGAATCGGTGCGAAAGCGGCGTCATGCCCGGGTCGCGGCGGTCGGTTCGAGGGGTTCGGTTCGTTGTCTCTGCTGCTTCCGTCGTAGGTACAGGTCCATCAGTGGCGTCACCGACACGCCGTGTACCACGATCGAGACGGCCACCGTAACCAGGGCGACGTCGGCAATCAGCCGCCCGACCTGCTTATCGAGTTGGTGTTCCAGTGCGAACATCAGGTAGTACAGCGACCCGATGCCGCGGATGCCGAACCACCCCATGAGCACCGTCTGGAGCGTCCACACCCTCGCCCCCAGGACACTGACCACCACCGACAGCGGGCGGAACACCAGCAGCAGCATCGGCACGAACCAGAGCATCTCCGCCCGGAGGGTCACGGAGGCGAGCAGCCCTCCGAGGATGACCACCACCGCCACCTCGCAGACCCGTTCGATCCGCTCGTTGGACGCCAGCACCGCCTCGGCCATGTACGCCGGGGCGGTCTGTGGGTCGGTGGCCACCTCCTCGGCGGCCCCGGCCCGGGCCTGGACCTTGACCTCCTCGGGCGGCTCCGCGCCGGATCGCATTTCCATGCGACGCAGCGCCAGCCCGGCCGCGAACACGGCCAGGAACCCGTAGGCGTGGGCTAACACCGCCGTCCCGTAGGACAGCCCGATCAGCCCCAGCGCCAGGAACTCGTCCAGGCCGACCGCCTCGTGGTAGTGCTTGCGCAGATACAGCACCAGTCGCCCGACCAGGGTGCCGAGTACCGCCCCGATCAGAAGCCCACCGGGGATCGCCCAGAGGGCGTCCACCAGCCACCACCGCCAGCCGTTGGCACCGAGTTCGTGGACCCCGAGCAGTCCCAGCCCGAGCATGACGAACGGGAACGCGGTGCCGTCGTTCATCCCCGCCTCGCCGGTCAGGGCGAAGCGCAACTTGTCACGATCGGACGGGTCGGCCACCTGCACGTCGGCGGCGAGCACCGGGTCGGTCGGGGCAAGGACGCCGCCGAGCAGGACGGCCGCCCCCAGCGGCAGCCCCAACCCCCAGTACCCGGCCGCGGCCACCAGCCCGACCGTGGCGAGCATGGACACCGTCGCCAGTCGGATCGGTAGGCCCCACCGGCTGGCGTTCAGCGGGGTGCGGAGCTTCAGCCCGGCTGTGAACAGGGAGATGATGACCGCCACCTCTGTCACCCGCTCCAGCACGGCCGAGTTGCGGACCGGGTCAGCGGTCATCAGCCCCAGGGCGGCCGGGCCGAGGCTGTACCCGGCGGCCAGGTAGAGCATCGACCCGCTCAGCGGCAATCGCTTCAACACCGACCCGGCCAGGGCCATCGCCACCAACAGGGCACCGACCGCCAGGAACCACAGGTTGGGGTTCGGGCCCATCGCTCCCTCGAACAGCGGACGCTACCGAGTGCGCGCCCAGATCATCGAACAGCATCCGGTAGACGTGCCGCTGGTCCTCTTGACCTCATGCTAGATGAACGTCGTGCCGGTCCCAGCGGCTCCAAACGTCGTCGTGCTGAACGTACCCGGCCCGATCGCGGCGCCGGTGAACGGGATCTCGAATAGCCCCGGGAACGGGTTCAGCGGGCCGGGATCGCCGAACAGCGTAAAGCCCACCGACGGAGTTGTGCCGCTCACCCCGACCCCGGTCGGACCCAGCGGGGTGGTGGTTCCAAAACCGGTTCCGACGGTCCCGACTGTCAGAACGTTCGACGTGGCGACCGGTACGATCACGGCGTCGGGAATGAGTGACGCCCCGGAAGTCGCCGTCGTTGTCCCGGTCCCGAAACCCCCGAGGCCGCCCGTCGCGAACCCGGGGGTGCCAAACCCGCCGAATCCGGTCGTGACGCCCGTCGTGAACCCGGTCGAGCTGATGCCGCCAATGTTGGACGTCGTGAACCCAGACGTGGTGATGAGAGCGGTTCCGGTCGCCCCCGTGTCGAACGCAGTCTGAGTCGTCGGCACCACCCCGATTCCCCCGACGTTGTTGACTATCGGCACGTTGTTGACGCCTATGGCAAAGGGGTCGGTCACACGGAACCCGCCGATCGCGGCGGCGTTCAGCGCGTCGTTGCGCTGCGACGGGTCGAGGTCCCCCGCGTCGATCCGCACCCGGCCGACCGCCCCGGTGTTCTCGAACGACACCTGCACACCGCCGAAGAAGTCCGGCCGGAAGGCGAAGAAGTCGGCCAGCACCGCCCCGTCGGACCGGAAGATCTGCACCCGCGGTCCGCCGGTCGTTCCGGCCGCCACCACCAACTCGTCGCCGTCGAGCGGATTGCCGTCCAACTCGCCGGCTGTTACCCGGACGCCGCCGCGGAACGCCGGGTCCATCGCGAAGAAGTCGCCGATCGGGCTGAACGCGGTGCTGACGTCCGAACCGAACAGATTGAGCATGCGGACGCGCGGCCCGCCAGTGGTATCGGCCGCGACGATGATCTCCTGGCGGGCATCCGGCCCGGCCACGTTCCCGGCCGCCACACGGACGCCGCCGCGGTAGAACGGGTCGAAGGCGAGAAACGCGGTGAGGGTGTTCACCGTGACCGCCGGGTCGTTCAAGTCGATCTGGTACACCTTGATGACTGACCCGCCACCCGGGCCAGCCCCGGCGATCACCTCCAGGGTGTTCGCGTTGCCGTCCAGCTCGGCTGCGGCGGCCCGGACGCCGCCGCGGAACGAGTCCTCGAATGCCTGAAACCGGGCCAGGGTGGTGCCGTCCGGGCGGACGACCTCAAGCAGCGGCAACCCGCCGGGGGCGGCGCCGAACGCCAGGAAATTGGTGGCCGGGACGTCACGGGCCTCCAGGGTCTCCAGCCCGAGCCGGGCTGGACGTGTGGGGGACGGGCTTCGCATGGAGTAGACCTCGTAGGAGAGCGAGTTGCGAATTGACCCCCGTCGCGCCGACCCGGGCGCGGCGGATACCGGGCTGGCCTCCGTGGCTCAGCGGTCTGGCCGCAGGCTGGACCGCTACGCGGTCTCGAAATGCGCTAGGTCATGATACCGGCACCCGGGTTCCTTCCGCCTGCCGTTTCATGATTGGTAGCGCCGCCTTGCACCCGTTGACCACCCCAAGCAGGTCAGTATTGTTGGCCCAGACTCGACCGGCCGGCTCACACCGGCTGGTCACCGTCATCCTGGGTTGCTGGCCGGCACCCCGTTTGCACTCCCGATGCGGGTCGCGGTCGCCGGCTTCGCGACAAACTCACCTCAGGCCGGCAGCCGCCCCGGAGGAATGCAATGAACACCATGACAGCCGTGGGCACCTTCACTGATCGGTCGGACGCGGTGGCGGCCGTCCGCGATCTGAAGGACGCCGGGTTCAGCGAAGACCAGATCGGGCTCATCACGAAACGGGAACTGGAGCCGGGCCGGACAGAGAAGTCCGAGCGGACCGGGTTGCAGGACGACCCGACCGACACCCGCTGGGAAGAGGGGGCCGGGATCGGCGCCGCCGCCGGCGCGCTGACCGGGACCGGGCTCGGCCTGGCGGTGCTGGCCGGGGTGATTCCTCCGTTGGGGCCGGTGATCGCCGGCGGGGTGCTGGTCGCGCTTCTGGCCAGCGCCGGCGGCGGGGCGACGGTCGGG
>DATLIF010000124.1:0-7428 GCA_035539575.1 Fimbriiglobus sp.
CGCGGCAAGGCGATCGAGCTGTACCGCCAGGTGATCGAGACGGACACCGACCCCGCCCGCATCGCCGAGGCGACCCGCCGCCGGGACGAGCTGAGCGGACGCAAGGGGTCGTAGGCACTTGGGTCCGATACAATGCCCCCATCCCCGCCCGGCTCGTGCCGGGCGGCGTCGTTTCGCTACTCTCTATCGCCGGCATGACCCATCCGAACCTCCGCGGGCCGATCGCGCTGTCGATCATCGCCGCCGTCCTGACCATCGGGATGAAGGGGGCCGCGTACCTCGTCACCGGGTCGGATCCGTGTCCGTCTCGATCACCTGGCGGTACAGCTCGATCGCCTTGCCGCGCTCGTTCAGCGCCCGGTCGTACAGTCGCGCCGCCCGCAACAGCGAGTCGGTCCCGCTCCCCTTGCGCCACTGCGACGCCCGCTCGAAGTACGCCGCCGCCCGGTCGTACTGCCGGTACGCCCGCCCCTCGTACAGGTCCCCGAGTTGGTACGCCACGTCCGCGATCTTGTCGCAGTTGGGGTGCTTCTGCAGCACCTCCTGCAACAGCAACTCCGCCCGCCGCTGGTTGAGCGTGTAGTCGGTGCCGAACCCGCGGTCCTTGTACTGCATCGCCTGCCGATACAGCTCGTTGGCCTCCTTGACGTTCGCCTTCGCCTCCAGGCTCGGCGGCGGCACGTCGAGGATGTCCAGCCGGTACGACGGCTTCCACGTCATGTGGTACGACTTCAGCTCGTCCTCCGCCCACTTCGCCCGCTCCCGATCGCCGGACTTGGCGTAGTGCTCGTACAGCGTCACCAGCGACTGTTGGTACTCCTTGCGGGCGGCAACCACCCGCTCGACCAATTCGGCGTCGTTGGTCCCGCCCGCCTTCGGGGCCGGGGCCGCGGCCTTCGGCGGGTCGGCGGCGACAGCGAACCCGCCGAGGATCACGGCGGCGAGCGTCTGGAGTGTGCGGCGTCCGATCATGGCTACCCTCCGAAAAAGCGAAACCCACGGGCAACGGCCCGTGGGTTTTCTCCCGAAGGGCGGCCCGTGCTACCTGTCCCGGCCTTCGTTCGACCGCGGGCCGCTGATCGGGGCGTGCGGTCCGCTCGGCGGCCCGCCGGAGACCGGGGCCATCCCCTGCGACGACTGGCCCGGCACCGGGCTGTACGACCCGGACGGCCGCGCCTCTGGCCGCCCGAAGATCATCCGCCCGGCCGGCGTCTGCAGGACGCTCGTCACCAGGATCGACGTCTCCTGGCCGATCATGTTCCGCCCCTGCTCGATCACCACCATCGTGCCGTCGTCCAGATACCCGACCCCCTGGCCGATCTGGTCGCCCGGCTTGACCACCCGGACCTGCAAGTATTCCCCGGGCAGGGCCACCGTTTTGAGGCTGTTGGCCACCTCGTTCAGGTTGATGACGTCCACGCCCTGAAGCTGGGCGATCTTGTTCAGGTTGAAGTCGTTGGTGACGACCCGCGCCCCGATCGCCTTGGCGAAAAGGACCAGCCGCTCGTCCACGCGGATCTTCTCGCCCGGCCGGACCTCGCCGACCGACCCCTCGTGCATCTCTAACTCGATCTTCGAGTTCGACTGGAGCCGCTTGAGGATATCCAGCCCGCGCCGCCCGCGGTTGCGCTTGAGCTTGTCCGAGCTGTCCGCGATCGCCTGAAGCTCCTGGAGCACGAACCGCGGGACGATCAGCTTCGTGTCCACCAATCGAGTATCGCACAGGTCCGCGATCCGGCCGTCGATGATCACGCTGGTGTCCAGGGCCAGCGGCCGCCCGCCCTTGACCTGCTTGGCAAATTCGACATAAGGGATAATGAACCGAAAATCGTCACGGGTTTGCAGGAGCGTTGAAATCGCCAGATAGCAACAGATCACCGTCAGCGCGAACCGCCAGATCAGGTGTAACTCCTTGACCCGTTCGGGGGAGCCGCTGCTGTAGGCGTACTCGATGATCGGCCCCAGCGCCAGCGAGAACAGCCAGCCCAGGAACAGGCCCAGCAACAACCCGAAGTACACCGAGGAGATGGTGGCGATCTGCTTGTGCTTCTCGCGGACGTCGGTGTACAGCACCAGCCCGCCGATCGCCAGGATCGTCGCGGCCGCCCCGACCCCGGCCCACAGGTTTTCCTCGACGTAGAAAAAGCCCAACGCGGCCGCCGCGATCCCGACGAGCAGGACGGCGAAGCACCCGCGGAGTAACCAAATCAACATGCGCGACCTCGATCCCTGTAACGGCCGGGGCGACGGCTCAATTGACTGTCCTACAGTTCGGTAGACGGGGCGAACAGCCGTCGGTACTCCTGATGGGCGAACCGGTCTGTCATCCCCGCCAGATAATCCCCGACGACCCGCTCGAGTTCCGGCACCGGCCGGCGGCCCGGTAGCGGCCGCCCGCCCGGCGGTCCGACCACCCGGTCCGACCCGGCCCACCGCCGCAGGTGCCGCTCCGGCAACAGTTCCGGAGACCTGACATACTCCGTGAACAGCGCTTGCAAGATTCGCTTGCCGTTGGCGGTCATCCGCAGCACCCGGTGGTGCCGGTATACCCGCTCGCGCAGAAACTGCTCCAGGTCCCGCTTCATCCGTCCGACCGGCTCGCCCGGCGCGACCAGTGGGACCGTCGCGACCCGCACGTCCTCGACCGACCGGGCCCGACACTCGCCCAGTCGTCGGGCCGTCTCGTCCAAAAGATCGGTCGCCTGCCAGGCCAACAGTTCTCGGACGACAGCGGTGCGATATGGGTTCCCGGTTAAACCCGGGTGAGATTCCCGCACCCGCGCCGCCGCCCGGTCCCAGAACTCCACCTCCCGCAGGTCGTCCAGGGCGATGAACCCCAGCCCCAGCGCGTCGTCCGTGTCGTGCGTGTCGTAGGCGATGCTGTCCACCGCATCGACCACCTGCGCCTCCAGTAGCGGCATCCCGGTTCCGGTGAACTCTTTCGCCTCGGGGGCCTCCAGCTTCCCGCTATGTCTGACGAACGCCTCCCGGATTTCGAACGTCAGGTTCAGCCCGGGGAACTCCGGGTAGCGCTCCTCTAACTCATCTACGCGGCGGAGGCCGTAGAGGTTGTGGTCGAAGCCGCCGTAAGAGTTCAGGCACTCGTCGAGTGCCTGCTCCCCCGCATGACCAAACGGCGGGTGGCCGATGTCGTGAGCGAGCGCGATGGCTTCCGTCAGGTCCTCGTTGAGCCGCAGCCGCCGGGCGACGGTCCGGGCGATCTGCACGACCTCCAGGGTGTGCGTCAGCCGGGTGCGGTGGTGGTCGTTGACCGAGGCGACGAGAACCTGGGTCTTGCCGGTCATCCGCCGGAAGGCGGAACTGTAGACGATCCGCTCGCGGTCGCGCTGGAACGGGGTGCGGTACGGGTGCGCTGGCTCCGGGTGCCGCCGCCCGCGGCTGGCGCGGTTGCGCATGGCGTATGGCGCGAGCCACCCGTCCTCGTGGTCCTGCCAGGCGTCCGGCGACAGCGGGGGATGCGACATCGTCTTGGCGAACCCCGAGCGTCAGCAAGGGGGTGGAGCGTTCAACCCCCTCGCTGACGCTCGGGGTTCGCCGAAAGCTCCTCCCTCAGCGCATCATACAGGGCGTCCAGGGACTGCACGATGACCTTCACGTCGGCGACGACCGGCATGAAGTTGGTGTCCCCGTCCCACCGTGGCACGACGTGCCAGTGCAGGTGCCCCGGCAGCCCGGCTCCGGCGGAACGGCCCAGGTTCAGCCCGACGTTGAACCCGTCCGGCGTCATCCGCCGTTCCAGAAGTGCCACCATCCGCCGGAGGGTTACTTGCAGGTCGAGCAGTTCCTCCGGCGTCAGCTCGTCGAGCCGGCCCTTGTGGGCGAGGGGTGCGATCAGCAAATGCCCGTTATTGTACGGGAAGCGGTTCAGTACCACGCAGGACAGGTTGCCGCGCTGGGCGATGAGGTTCGCACGGTCGTCGGAGGCCGCCAGACCCCGGCAGATGAAGCACTCGTCGTCGGCCGGCCTGGGCTTGTTCGGCTGGGTGACGTAGGACAGCCGCCACGGTGCCCAGAGTTGATCCACTTCGCACCTCCGAGCGAGAGCAGGCTGCCCGGCTGTCCGGTAATGGACGGCGGCCGGCGAGAGCCGCTTGAGTCTTGTAGGGTGGGTCGAGTCTTCGAGGCCCACCCTACAAGACTGTCCGGTAATGGAGGGCGGCCGGAGAGACACCGCTACTATACCAGGGTCGGAGTATAGAGTTGTAACGGGCAGTCGGGTGGGTCAAGCCCGGCACGAAGAAGTTCTGGCGGGGGGCAAGATGGCCACATTGCCACATTCCGAAATGGCCATCTTGTCTTCTGGTTCCGGCCGGTTGAGGCGCCGGCTGAAAGTGAGGGGGTCAGGCCGCCAAACCGGCATACCTACAAAGTGGCGGTCTGGCGGCCTGACCCCCGCTGGCGGGTCGCTTGACGGTATTGGGGGGCGGTCTTAGCATAACCGTCTTACCCCGTAAGCTGGTCCGAACCCGAGTCAGTCGTCATGGCAGTTCCCAAGAGGCGTACCTCGAAGTCCCGCAAGGGCCACCGACGGAGCCACCACCACGTCACGCCCGTGAGCGTGCAGTACTGTCCGCGGTGCAACGAGCCGGTCCTGCCGCACCGGGTCTGCCCGAACTGCGGCCACTACCAGGGCCGGGAAGTCATCAACATGGAAGAGAAGGAAGGTTAGTCGCCGATGCGGATCGCCTTGGACGCGATGGGCGGGGACCACGGCCCGGGGCCGAACGTGGCCGGTGCGCTCAAGGCGCTGGCCGCCGCCCCGGACCTGACGGTCGTGCTCGTCGGCGACAAGGGGCAACTCGATCCGCTACTGGCGGACGCCCCCGCCGGCCGGGTGGAGGTGTTCCACTGCACCGAGTCGGTCGGCATGCAGGACAAGCCGACCGAGGCGTTCCGCAAGAAGCCGGACAACTCCATCGCCCGGTGCTGGCAGCTCGTCGCCACCAAGGCCGTGGACGGGCTGGTCAGCGCCGGCAACACCGGGGCGGTGGTGGCCGGCGGGCTGTTCACCCGGCGGTTCCTCAAGGGGGTCCGCAAGCCGGGGATCGCGGCGGTGATGCCGACGGCCAAGGGCCGGTGCGTGATCCTCGACGTTGGGGCGAACGTCTTCCCGAAGCCGGCGCACCTGCTCCAGTACGGGGTGATGGGGGCGGTGCTGGCGCGGCACATGCTCGGCGTCGAACAGCCGAAGATCGGGCTCATCAACGTGGGCGAGGAGCAGGGCAAGGGCCACGACCTCGTCCAGCAGACCTACGACCTGTTCCGCAACGGCCCGCTGAAGGACCGGTTCGTCGGCAACGTCGAGGGCCGGGACATCCACAAGGGCGCGGTGGACGTGATCGTCACCGACGGGTTCGTCGGCAACGTGGTCCTCAAGCACGCCGAGGGCGTGTTCGACTTCATCATGCACATGGTCGGCAAGGATGTGATCGGGGCGCTGTCCGCGGAGCGAGACCTGGCGGTCCAGGCGGCCCGGGCGATGGTCGGCAAGCTGCACTACAGCGCCTTCGGTGGGGCGTCGCTGCTGGGGGTGGATGGCGTCTGCGTGATCTGCCACGGGTCGTCCGACGAGCGAGCAATTGCCAGTGCGCTTGGGGTGGCCGCCCAGGACGTCCGCGTGCGGCTCAACGACCGGATCGTCGAGGAACTGGCGGCGTTGCCGGCGATGGGCGACGGCGAAGAATAGAACTCCATTCGGTTGGCCGCCATGCCCCGCACCGCATACCTGTTCCCGGGCCAGGGCGCGCAGCACGTCGGCATGTCCGGCGAACTGGCGTCGAGCCTCCCCGCCGCGAAGGTCCTCTTCGACGAGGCGGCCGCCGTTCTCGGCTACGACCTGCTGTCGGTCTGCGTCAGCGGCCCGGCCGAGCGGCTCAACGCCACGGACGTCAGCCAGCCGGCGATCTTCGTCGCCAGCCTCGCGGCCCTGGAGCGGCTGAAGGCGACCGACCCGGCCGCGCTCGACGGCGTGACCGACACGGCCGGACTGAGCCTCGGCGAGTACACGGCGCTGGTCTTCGCCGGGGCGCTGTCGTTCGCCGAGGGTCTGAAGGTCGTCCAGGCCCGCGGTGCGGCGATGCAGGCGGCGGCCGAGGTCACGCCGAGCGGCATGGTCAGCGTCCTGGGTTTGGACGCGGCCGAGGTGGAGACGCTGGTGGCCGAGGCCCGGCCCGCCGGCACGCTGGAGGTGGCGAACCTGCTGTGCCCGGGGAACACCGTCGTCTCCGGAGCCGCGGCCGCGATCGACGAGGTCTGCCGGCTCTCCGAGGCGAAGGGCTTGCGCACCGTGCGGCTGGCGGTCGCCGGGGCGTTCCACACGGACCTGATGAAGCCAGCCGATCAGAAGTTGGCTGAGGCCCTGGGTCGGGTCGAACTGAAAACCCCACGCATCCCCGTCTGGTCGAACGTGGACGCGACGCCGCACACCGACCCGGCCGAGATCCGGGCGTTGCTCGTGCGGCAAGTGCTCTCGCCGGTACGCTGGGAGGAGACAATGCGGGGACTATTGACGACCGGGGTCGAAGTCTTTTACGAGCTCGGCCCGGGTCGGGTGCTGGCGGGTCTGCTCAAGCGAGTACACCGCAAGACCGATGTCCGCAATGTGTCCGCGTGACGGCGGATCGTCCGGGGCCGGACGGGCGAATCCGGCCCGGATGGACGCAGGCACCCTTTCCTTTTCCGGCATCGGCGGATAGATTCTAACCGCGTAATCCGGAAGGGTGTGTGATCCGGAACTGGTGGCCAACCCGCCGGTGTAGTGACCGATCATAAACCCAGCCGTGACCGGCCGATCGGCGGCCCGCCGGCTGGCCGAACCGCCCCGGGAGGGTCGTAGCGTGTCCGTCGAACAACGCGTGATGGAAATCGTCAGCGAGCACCTGGCCGACAACAAGGAGAAGTTGACCCGCACGACGAACATCTTCGAAGACATCGGGGCGGACTCCCTCGACATTGTCGAGCTGGTCAGGGAACTGGAAGAGGAGTTTGATATCCAGATCCCGGACGACCAGGCCGAGAAGATCAAGACGGTCGGCGAGGCGATCGACTACATCGAAGCCCGAATCAAAGAGAAGCCGGGCGGGGAAGGCGGAGCCACCGGCAAATGACCTCCCGCCGACGCGTCGTCGTGACCGGGCTGGGGACCGTTAACCCGCTCGGTCACTCGGTCTCCGAGTACTGGCAGGCCCTTCTGGCCGGCCGCAGTGGCATCGCGCCCATCACCCTGCTCGACACGACCCAGTTCAAGGTCAAGTTCGGCGGCGAGGTCAAGAACTTCGACCCGGCCGGCGTGATCGACGGCCGGTCGGTTCGCCGGCTCGACCGGTTCGGCCAGTTCGCGATGGTGGCCGCCGACCAGGCGGTGCGGGACTGCGGGCTGGACTTCGCCGCTCTCGACCCGTTCCGGGT
>DATLIF010000125.1:0-12613 GCA_035539575.1 Fimbriiglobus sp.
GGCGGCGGCCGCGCGGGTCGGGTCGGTAGGGGGTAACTCAGGGGGGCCGTGTCGTGCGAACCCGTCGGATCGTCTGGACTGGAGCAAGTCTGTCGCTGGCGGTGTTGACCGCCGTTGTCGGACTGACCGCCCACGGGCAGGATCGCCTGCCCACGGCCCCGAAAACCAACACAACAAAGGCCGACCGGATACCGGTGCGGCCGACCGTTCCGCCTGCATACAAGACGCCCGCGGGCGACACCACGAGCGATCCCAAGGCCGGCGCAACCCGGCCGCGAATCACGCAGCCGGTCATCGCCGGTCCCGACGGCGTCCGCCCGGTGTCGGCAATGCCACCGGTCCTTCCGGCCGTGCCGACCGCGGACCCGAAGCTGCCGGAGCCCAAGCCGCTGGAAATGCCGAGGGTCAGTTCGCCCGAGTCGGACCCGACTCCGCCGCCCCCGGCCCTGCCTGGCGGCAACCCCGTGGCAATGCCTGCCCTGCCAACGATGCCCGCGGTCCCGGCCGGCCCGGCTGTCGCACCGCCCCTGACTCCGACACCGACTCCGATCCCGGCACCGAAGACTACGCCCGAGGCCGAGCCGGCCCGTCCGGTCGTGCAGGAGCAGCCGGGGCGCCCGGCGATGCAGGAGTTGCCGGCGAATAGCAACCCGCTGCCGAGCCGGGCCGCGCCGAGCTTGACGGTGGACCTGGTCGCCCCCGAGGCGGTCGGCGTCGGTCAGCCGCTCACCTACGAGTTGGTTGTCCGCAACGTCGGAACCTCACCCGCGGCCAACGTCCGCATCGAGGACGAACTGCCGGCCCGCGCCGCGCTGGTCGGCAGCGAGCCGGCGGCCGAGACGTCCGGTGACCGGCTGGCGTGGTCGCTCGGGACGATGGAGCCGGGTGTCGAAAAGCGGGTCAAGGTGACGGTCAAGCCGGGAGACGAGGGCGAACTTCGCTCCCGCGCTGCGGTCACGTTCTCCTCGGCGGTCGAGGCCCGGGTCAAGGTCACGCGGCCGCGGGTCGCGGTGGCGGTCTCCGGTCCCGAGGCCAACCGCGTCGGCGAAAAGGTGCCGTTCACGATCAAGCTGTCGAACACCGGGACCGGCCCCGCCGCCAAGGTGATGCTGCGGGCCCAGTTCAGCGACGGCCTGGGCCACCCGCAGGGGCAGGTGATCGAGGCCGAGTTGACGGCCCTGAAGGCCGGGGAGACCCGGACGCTGAGCCTGGAAGCGGTCGGCCTGAAGTCCGGCACGCACGCTTGCATGCTGTCCGCGTCGGCGGACGGCAATCCGGTGGAAGCGGCGAAGGCGTCCGTGAACCTGGTCGAGCCGATGCTCGTCGCCAAGCAGGCCGGGCCGGCGAAGTGCCTGGTCCGCGCGGAGCCGGTCTACCAGATCGAACTGTCCAACCCTGGCACCGCGGCGACTGACCCGGTGCAACTGTGGGCCAGCCTGCCGAGCGGGTTCGAGTTCGTCTCGGCGACCGACGGCGGGGCGTTCGCGGACGCCAACCGGGCGGTCGGCTGGCGCCTGCCGGGCCTGCCGGCCGGCTCGACGAAGGTGGTGACGCTCAAGGTCCGGGCGACCGCCCCGACCGAGGGAGTGATCCGCACGGTGGCGATGGCGTCCGCGTCGGCCGAGGCGGTGGTGCCGGCCGGAGCGACGACGGCCGAACCGAAGTCGTCGAAGGGGCTGGAGGCTCGGGCCGAGACGCCGATCAAGGCCGAGGGGGTGCCGGCGCTGCGGTTCGAGGTGGTGGACCTGGAAGACCCGATCATGGTCGGCTCGGAGGCGGTATACGAGGTCCGGGTGACCAACTCGGGGACCGGACCCTGCACGAACGTGCTGCTCGTTGCCGAACTGGCCGAGGGCACGGCCGCCGCCGGGGCCGCCGGACCGACGAACGGGCGGGTGACCGGTCAGCAGATCACCTTCGATCCGATCCCGACGCTCGGGGTGAAGGCTGACGCGGTGTACAAGGTGCGGGTCAAGGGGTCGGCAGCCGGCGACCAGCGGTTCCGGATGAAGCTGTCCTGCGACCAGATCAAGACGCCGGTCATCAAGGAAGAGAACACCAGGTTCTACTCGCAGTAGTCCGTGGCGGCCCGTGGGGGAGAGATAGGGTGATATTGAGGGGTTCGAGGGTCGGTGTTACGATCCGGCGACTTCGCGGCGAGGTCACGGATTCTCCCGGGCAGACTCGGCACACCGCCCGTGGCGCGACCGATCCCTACGACCCCAGGGCTGTCGGACCGGTTCATAAGCCAGTCGGCCACAGGAGGGCCGGCTGGCGGGGGGAGGATACCGCTCATGAGCACAGGACGTGCGCAGAAGGAACAGGTGCGGGTCCACATCCGGTGGATGATCCGCCGGGACATGCAGGAGGTGCTCGCGGCCGAGCAGCAGAGTTTCGAGTTCGCCTGGACCGAGGACGACTTCCTGCGGTGCCTGCGGCAGCGGAACTGCATCGGCATGGTGGCCGAGCACAACGACCGCATCATCGGGTTCATGATCTACGAGTTGCACAAGAACCGGTTGCACGTACTGAACTTCGCCGTCGCCCCCGCGTACCGGCGGACCGGCATCGGCGCGCAGATGGTCGCGAAGCTGATCGGCAAGCTCTCCAGCCACCGCCGGTCGAAGATCACGCTGGCGGTGCGGGAGCGAAACCTGCCGGCGCAACTGTTCTTCCGGTCGCAGGACTTCAAGGCGGTGCGGGTGCTGCGGAACTACTACGAGGACAGCGGCGAGGACGCGTTCCTCATGGAGTTTCGGGTCGGCGGGGATGACGAGTCGGACCTGTTTGAAGCGCCTGCCAACCGTATCGCGCAGTACGAGGAGAACTGATCCATCGCCGGCGTATGGGGGTACGCCGGGCCGGCCCGGTCGGAAGTGCCGCACAGGCGTCCGGCCGGGCCGATGTCATTGACGGGCGGACCCGGGGAGGGGGACATGATCGGGACGATGCGACGGACGACGGTCGGGGTGCTGATGCTGGGAGTCGTGTTCGGTGCGGCGGCCGAGCCACCCGCGCCAATGTCGCCGCCGATCGTGCCTGCCGGTCTGCCCATTCCACGCATCGCGCTGCCGACACGGCCCCCGGTGGTCGTCGAGGAGGCCCCGGCTCCGCGGCCGAATGTGGCGGTCGAGATTGCCCCGCCGGCGCGACCGGTACAAACTGCCGATCCGGTGCCGCCGGTCCCCGTTGCCCAGCCGGGTTTTAACTTGCGGTCGCCCGAGCCCCGTCTTAATGTCAATCCGAGCGGCCCGCCTGCGCCGCCGGCCACCGAGTTGCTGCCCCCGCCGAGTTTCGCCGCACCCGGCGGACCCGCGGCCCCGGTCGTGCCGGCAAGCCCGATGCCCGCACCCGGAGACATCCCGATGCCCGCAAGTCCGACTCGTGAGATGGTGTTATCCACTATATTTGGGGCCGCCCTGGCCTTCACGCCCGCGACCCCGGCCATCGCCCAGGACAAGGGCGAGAAGAAGGAGCAGCCAGACCTGGCTGCAATCAAGACCACGCTCGACCAGATCAAGGACGACGTCAAGAAGCTTCAGGAGTTCCGCAAGAACACCGAGGACTCGGTCTACGGCAAGGAGAACAGCACCGCCCTGGCCGACATGGGCCTGATCCGGCGGCTTTCCGAGATCGAGTCGCAGATCAGTCGGATCAACGAGACGCTCAAACAGATCAACGCCAAGCTCGGCGAAGCGGGCAAGAGCACGACGTCGGCGTTCGGCCCGAACCTGCCTGGCGCGATGACGACCCGCGGGTTCGTGCGGATCGTCAACGACTACCCGACCGAAATGTCCATGATCGTTAACGGCCGCTCGCACCGGGTGCCGCCGGGCCAGACGGTGACGGTGGACGTCCCGCCGGGCAGCTTCACCTACGAGTTGCTGCACGCCGGGTCCGCACAGAAGTCCAGCAGCGTTCGGGAAGGCGAGACGATGACCCTGCGGATCAACTAGACACGCGACGCTGGCTGCTCGAACCCCGGCACCCGTCCACTGGACGGACGCCGGGGTTCGCTTATTGTGTCCCCAGCGAGGGCCGCGCGGGGCATGATCATCACCATCGACGGGCACGCCGGGTCGGGCAAGTCCACCGCGGCGCGGATGCTGGCCGCTCAGCTCGGGTACGAGCTGATGAACACCGGTGCCATGTATCGAGCAACCGCACTGGCGCTGGGCCGCCTGGGAATCGACATCTACGCCGAGCCGCGGGACGAGAAAGCGATCGCCGCCGCAGTGGCGGGGTACACGTTCGAGATGACCGACGTGCGGGTGAAGCTCAACGGCCGCGACCTGACCGATTTCGTCTACACGGAGGAGATGGGCCGCGCGGCCAGCCGGGTCGGCACGTTCCCCGAGGTGCGGGCGCGGCTGAAGTCGGAACAGCGCCGGCTCGCAAACGGCCGTGACATCATCTGCGAGGGCCGCGACCAGGGCACCGCGGTGTTCCCGGACGCGCCGATCAAGTTTTTCTTTACCGCCAGCCCCGAGACCCGCGCCCGCCGCCGGGCCCAGCAGGACGGGATCGACCCCGACCAATGTGCGGAGACGTTCGCCGGGCTGGTCCGGCAGATTGCCGCCCGCGACCGGCAGGACGAACATCGGCCAATCGACCCGCTGCGGAAGGCCCCGGACGCGGTCGTGATCGACACGTCGGACCTAAGCCAGAATGAAGTTCTCTCCCGGATGGTCGAGGTGGTGGACCGATGGCGCTCGCTGAACTGACGGCGGAAACACTCTACCGGGCCAGCGACCTTGCCGCGTTCTACGCGTTCACCTTCGGCTGGAGTTTCCGGGCCACGGGCCGCGAGAACCTGCCTCGGACCGGGCCGGTGCTGCTCGTCGCCAACCACCAATCGTTCGCCGACCCGGTGCTGGTCGGCGCGGCGGCGCCGCGCTGGTTGACGTATCTCGCACGCAGCAGCCTGTGGAACAACCGGCTTCTGGGCCGGCTCATCGACGCCTACCGGGCGGTGCCGATCGACCGCGGGTTCGGCAAGGAGGGCCTGCAGACGGTCCTCGACCAACTCGCGAAGGGTCGGGCGGTGCTGATGTTCCCCGAGGGGGAGCGGACGCACACCGGGGAGTTGCAGCCGCTCAAGCCGGGGGTATCGCTGCTGGTGAAGCGGGTGACGTGTCCGATTGTGCCGGTCGGGGTGGCCGGGGCGTACCGGGCGTGGCCGCGGACGCGGAAGGTCCCGCTGCTCGACCCACTGCCGCTGGCGTCGTGCGGCCGGGGGATCGCGGTGGCGTTCGGCAGGCCGATCGACCCGGCGCGATACAAGACCATGGACCGCGAGGCGATGCTGGTGGACCTGGGGGCGGCGATTCGCACGGCATATGAGGCCGCGGAGCGGGTGCGGCGGCGGGCGGACAACACGGGACCAAAGCCGAGTGACAGGGAGTAGCCGATTCATGTCAACTTCGCCCCCACCGACACTCCTCCGTATGGCGTGGTTGGTGGTCCTGATGCTGTGGCCTGTCGCGCTGTTGAACTACCTCGACCGCCAGATGCTCGCGACGATGAAGACCTCCGTCATGGGGGACATCCCGAGCATCGGTACGGAGGCCAACTGGGGGTTCATGCTCGGGCAGTTCAAGTGGGTGTACGCGTTCCTCAGCCCGATCGGTGGCTACGTCGCGGACCGGTTCAGCCGGCGGTTCACCATCTGCGGAAGCCTGTTCGTGTGGTCCGCGGTGACGTGGTGGACCGGGCACGTCACCACGTTCGACGAGTTGCTCGTTGCCCGCTCGCTCATGGGCATCAGCGAGGCGTTCTACATACCGGCGGCGCTGGCGCTGATCGCGGACTACCACACCGGCCACACGCGGTCGCGTGCCGTGGGATTCCACCAGATGGCGATCTACTGCGGGCAGATCGCCGGCGGGTTCGGCGGCTACGTCGCCGACGCCCCGGCCCTGGGCTGGCGGTTCGCCCTCACCGCCGCGGGCGTCTTTGGGATGGTCTACGCCGTGCCGCTCGTGTTCCTGCTGCGTGACGCGCCAAAGGCGGCGGAGGTCGTCGCGGAGCCGAAGACCTCTCCGGCCCGGGCCGCGGCGGAGTTGCTGACCAACGTCTCGTTCATCTTACTGGTGCTGTACTTCACGCTGCCGGCGCTGGCGGGCTGGGTCGTCCGCGACTGGATGCCGGCCATCCTCAAGCAGCAGTTCAACATCGGCCAGGGCCAGGCCGGCGTCGCCGCCACGCTGTACTGGCAGGTCGCGGCCATCATCGGGGCGCTGGTCGGCGGCTGGCTGGCGGATAAGTGGATGCGTCACCACGACCGGGGGCGGATCTTCGTCAGCGCAATCGGCATGAGCCTGATCATCCCGGCGATGTTCGGCGTCGGCAACGCCGGCACGCTGACGACGGCCGTGGTGTTCCTGATGCTGTTCGGACTCGGTTGGGGCTTCTTCGACTGCAACAACATGCCGATCCTGGCCCAGATCGTACGGCCGCACCTGCGGGCTACCGGCTACGGCGTGATGAACCTGGTGAGCATCAGTTGCGGCGGCCTGGCCGACTGGGGCTTCGGCGAGTTGCGCGATCGTAATGTCCCGTTGAACGTCATCTTCGGCGCGTTCGCCACTTGCGCGCTGGTGTCCGTGGTGCTGGTGTTGCTGATTCGACCGAAGCGAGAACTTCTGGACCCGCGGGTCGGGCCGGCACCTTAGAGCGGTTGCCGGGTTGGTGTGGCGCCCCGACTCGGAGAGTCGGGCTACGGTGCTGTAGCCCGACTCTCCGAGTCGGGACCGCACGCCAGACACTACACCCACCCGGCAACCGCTCTATAAGACGTCGGGCCTCGAAGACTCGACCCGACCTACTTCTTTTTCGGCGCCCGGATCGGGAACTCCTTCGACTCCGCTCGGGCCGTCTTCAAATAATCCTCGATCGTCTTGACCACGTCCGGGTGGTCGGCTGCCACGTCCTTCGTCTCGCGGACGTCGGCCTTCAGGTCGTATAGCACCAGCGGCGTGCCGGGGGCCGGGCGGATCGCCTTCCAGTGCTTGTGCCGTACCGCCTGCCTCGTCCCGCCCTCGTGGAACTCCCAGTACAGGAAGTCGTGTTCCTTCTGTTCGCCCTTGCCGGTGATCGTCGGGGCGATGGAGATGCCGTCCAGCCCATCGGGCGGCTTCGCCCCGGCTAGCTCGCAGGCGGTGGGCAGGAAGTCCCAGAACGCCCAGACGTGGTCGCTGACCGTGCCGGGCTTCGTGACACCCTTCCAGCGGACGATGCCGGGCACCCGGATGCCGCCGTCGGTCAGGCTCCGCTTGATGCCGCGGAACGGCCCGCTGCTCTGGAAGAACTCCGGGTCGTTGCCGCCCTCCCGGTGCGGGCCGTTGTCGCTGGAGAAGATCACCACGGTGTTCTCGTCCAGGCCCAGCTCGGTCAGCTTCGCCAGCAACTTGCCGACGTCGGCGTCCAGGCGGGTAATCATCGCCGCCTTGTCCTTCTCCGGCTGCGGCCACGACTCGGCGGTGTACGGGGCGTCGGAGGGCACCTCGTTGCCGGCCTTCTCGGCGCGAGTCCGCTCGTTGTTGGCGTGCGGGACAGTCGTGGCGTAGTAGAGGAAGAACGGCTTCGCCCGGTTGGCCTCGATGAACTTCAGCCCCTCTGCGAGGAACAGGTCCGGCGCGTACGCGACCCGCTTCTCGGCGACGTTCTCAACTTTTGACTCGACGTTCGGCAGCTTCACATTCTCGCCGTTGCGCCAGAGCCACTCGGGGTAGGAGTTGTGGGCGTGGTGCTGGTTCAGGTAACCGAAGAACTGGTCGAACCCCTTGCGGTTGGGCACGCCGGTGGAGCCGTCTTCGCCGAGGCCCCACTTGCCGACGAGGGCGGTCGCGTAACCGGCCTTCTTCAGCAGTTCCGCGACGCAAGGGTCCTCCGGTCGCAGCGGGACCCGGGCGTTACCGCGGACGAGGCAATGCCCGGTGTGCAGGCCACACATCAGTGCGCAGCGAGACGGCGCGCAGACGGTGCTGCCGGCATAGCAGGTGGTGAACCGGACGCCGTCGGCCGCGAGCCGGTCGAGATGCGGTGTCTTGATCTTCGTCTGCCCATAACAGCCCAGGTCGCCGTACCCGAGGTCGTCGGCCAGGATCAACACGATGTTCGGCGGCGCCGCGGTCAGCCGCGCGGTGAAGCCGAGCGCGAGGACTGCGGCGAGGGTCAGTCGGAGCATCGGCGGGTTACTCCTTGACGATCTTCAGGATGCGGCCGTTACTGCTGTCGGCGATGATGATCTCGCCGGTGGTCGGGTGCGTGGTGACGCCGTGCGGCTGCGCCATCTCCAGTTTCAGCGGGTCGCCCCCCACGCCGGCCGTGCCCTTCTTGCCGGTCCCCGCGACCAGTTCGATCGTCTCCTTGCCGGGGACGTAGCGGCGGATCTGGTGGTTCTCGGTGTCGGCGATCAGCACGGAACCGTCGCGGTCGATGCTCACGAACTTTGGGCCGTTCAGGCCCGCCTTCAGGGCCGGGCCACCGTCGCCGCCGATCCCCTTCTGGCCGGTCCCGGCCACGGTGCGGATCGCGCCGTCGGGCGTCACCACGCGCAGGGCATGGCCGCTGCGTTCGAGGATGTAGACGTTCCCCCTGGCGTCCGCGGTGACGGCCCGCGGGTCCACGAGCGGCTGGTCCTTCGCCGGCGCGCCGTCCTTCGGCACGCCTTTCTCGCCGTTGCCCGCGAACGTGGTCACGGTGCCGGTCTTCATGTCGATGGCCCGGACCCGGCGGTTGCGGATATCGGCGACGTACATCGCCTTCGCCCCCGGGCCGAACGCGATGCAGATCGTCTCGCCGAACTCTGACTTGCGCGCCGGCCCACCGTCCCCGCTGTAGCCCTTCTTGTCGGTCCCAGCGAATGTCGAGACGGTGCCGGTCTTGGGGTCGTAGCGGCGGATGCGGGCGTTGAACGAGTCCGCGAGATAAACCGAACCGTCCGGGCCGACGATCAGGTTGTGCATGCCGTTGAACTGGGCGTTTTTCGCCGGGCCGCCGTCGCCGGCGTCGCCCCGCTTGCCGGTGCCGGCGAGCGTCGTGAGCATGCCGTCGGGCGCGACCCGGCGGAGCCGCTCGCCGCCGGCCATCTCGACGAACAGCATCGACCCGTCGGCGGCGAAGTCCACGGCGAACGGCTGCACTACTTTGGCTTCGGTGGCCTTCGACAAGTCGGGGCCGGTGCCGCCGCCGGCGACGAGGGCCACCTTGTCGGCGCGGCCGGTCGTGGCGGTGAGGAGAAGGAGCGCGGTGAGGATGAGTGTGCGCATGGGTGTGTCGGGGTGCGGGGGTGGGTGGTTGAGCGGGGTGAAGCGTATCGGCGCGAAGGCGGACGGTCAACCGGCCGGCCGTAAAGTAGTCCCAACGCATCCGGGTCCGGGGGGCGAGTCGTGCAGCCGTTCGAGGTGGTGGTCATCCTACTGGCGGTGGCGGTCGGCCTCGGGGTGCTGGCCGGGTGGCTGCGGGTGCCGTACCCGATCCCGCTCGTCGTCGGCGGGCTGCTGTTGAGCCTTCAGCCGTGGGCGCCGCGGTTCTCCATGCCGCCGGACGTGGTGTTCCTGGCGTTCTTGCCCCCCTTGCTTTATGCGGCCGCGTTCGACACCGAGTGGCGACTCTTCCGCCGGCAACTCCGGCCGATCTCGATGCTGGCGGTCGGGTTGGTGCTGTTCACGACGGCGCTGGTCGCGTGGGCGGCGCACGACTGGGTCGGACTGGGCTGGGGGCCGGCGTTCGTGCTGGGAGCGATCGTCTCCCCCCCTGACGCGGTGGCGGCCACGGCCGTCACCCAGCGGATGCGGGTGCCGCGGGTCGTCTCGACCATCCTCGAAGGGGAGAGCCTGGTCAACGACGCCTCGGCCCTGGTGGCGTACCGGGTGGCGGTCGGAGCAGTACTCGGCGGCGCGTTCGAGTTGTGGGAAGCCGGCTGGCAGTTTCTCCTCGTTGGCACCGGCGGGATCGCCATCGGGATCATCGGCGCGGTGCTGGTGATCCGGCTGCACCGGTGGCTGGAACGGACGAAACTGGGCGACTCGAAGCTTCAGATCGCCGTCACCTTGTTGACGCCGTATGCCGTGTACCTGCCGGCTGAATACCTTCATTTCTCCGGCGTGCTGGCAAGCGTGACCGCCGGGCTGTGGGTCGGGACGCGGTGCGAGCAGGTGTTCGGCCGCGAGTTGTACACCGACTTGCGGGCAGTCTGGGAGACGATCACGTTCCTCCTCAACAGCCTGATCTTCATCGTGATTGGGTTCGAACTCCAGACGATCCTGAATAACCTGGACGACGATCACTCGCCGATGGACCTGTTGCGGTACGCAGCGGTGATCTCGGCGGTGGTGATCCTGGCTCGACTGGTGTGGGTAATCCCCGGCGCGTACGTTCCTCGGTGGGTCGAACGCCGTCTGACCGGCCGCGGCGATCCGTACCCGCCGTGGCAACTGGTGACGGTGGTCGGCTGGACGGGGATGCGCGGGGTGGTGTCGCTGGCCGCGGCGCTGGCGATCCCGGTGATGGCCGGCGGTCAGCCGTTTCCCGGACGCGACCTGATCCAGTTCCTGACGTTCTGGGTGATCTTCGCGACGCTCGTCGGGCAGGGGCTGACGTTGCCACTGTTGATCCGGGCACTGGGGCTGGGGAAGGTCGAAAGCCGGGCCGTGGATGACGCGGATTCCAGCGCAGACCAGACGCGGATCAGTGACACGGATTGAGTCCTGTCTTCGATCCGCGTTGTTATCCGCGCTCGGAGATCCGCGACATCCGCGGCCCTGTCTACTCAGTATGATTACTCAGCCGCGTGGCGGTTCGCTGTGAACCCGCTCCGTCGGGGCCGTATCAATCAGTGCGGGGCCCAGGCCAAGGGCTTCGCGGGAGGGGGTTCGACGATGGCGACGAAGATCGACATGGCGAAGTTCGCCAAGTTCTGCAAGGACATGGGGTTCATCTTCCAGTCCTCGGAGATCTACGGCGGGATCAACGGGTTCTGGGACTACGGCCCGCTCGGGGTCGAGTTGAAGCGGAACATCAAGGACGCCTGGTGGCAGGACATGGTCCGCAACCCGCCGCCGGGGCCGGACGGCCAGGAGATCCGCATGGTCGGGCTGGACTGCTCGATCATCATGAACCCGAAGGTCTGGGTCGCCAGCGGCCACGTCGGTGGGTTCGCGGACTTCAAAGTTGATTGCCTGAAGTGCAACAGTCGGATCAGAGCTGACAAGGTCTTTTGGTTGCAAATCTCCCATGGATTTAAGATCTATCCGCTAATCGGCAGCATCGAGGCCGACAGTCGGACGGACGCAGCAGACTACTTCGGTAAGAACTTGTTCAAGCTAACGAAGAAGTTCAATTCCCCGCAAGACGCGATCGACGCGTTCAACCAGGGCAAGTACAGGGTGATCGACGCGGTCGAACTCTACCACGAGGATTTGGCTATTATCAGCGAGAGTGCCGAGGTGGAAGTCACCGGCGTCGCGAAGTTTGCCTCTGGCCAGAATGGTTGTCCAGTTCCCGGGTGTGGAGGTGATTTATCTCCGCCGCGCGCGTTCAACCTGATGTTTAAGTCTCATGCTGGGGCAATCGAGTCCGACGACAATCTCGTATACCTTCGCCCCTAGACAGCCCAGGGCATCTTCGTCAATTTTAAGAACGTCCTCGACTCATCGAGGGTCAAGTTGCCGTTCGGGATCGCTCAGGTCGGGAAGGCGTTCCGCAACGAGGTCAACCCGCGGAACTTCACCTTCCGGTCCCGCGAGTTCGAGCAGATGGAGATCGAGTTCTTCTGCCACCCGGATGAGTCGATGAAGTGGTACCAGTACTGGCGCGACCTCCGCAAGCGGTGGTATAGCCAGCTCGGGATCAAGTCCGACTACCTCCGGCCGCGCGAACAGGGCAAGGAGGAACTGGCTTTCTACTCGATCGGCACCACCGACATCGAGTATCTGTTCCCATTCTCCGACGAGCCGCAGGAACTGGAAGGGGTCGCCCACCGCGGCTCCTACGACCTGACCCAGCACGCCAACCACAGTGGGCTGGGGGAGAAGCTCGCGTACTTCGACGAGGCGGCCTGGATGGCCGATGCCGGCCAGCGGACGACCAACGCCTTTGAGCAGTGGATCAAGACCGCGAACCCGTCGAAGGAGGAGATCGAGAAGTACAAGTTCTACCCGCACGTCGTCGAGCCGTCGGCCGGGGCGGACCGGTTTACCCTGGCGGTGCTGTGCGAGGCGTACACCGAGGAGCAGGTGCCGGACGCCAAGGGGAACCTCGAACCGCGGACGCTGATGAAGTTCCACCCGCGGCTGGCGCCGATCAAGTGCGCCGTGCTGCCGCTGGTGAACAAGGACGGGATGCCCGAGAAGGCGATGACGCTGTACCGGGAACTGAAGGCCGAGTTCAACGTCTTCTACGACGACAAGGGCGCCATCGGCCGGCGGTATCGCCGGCAGGACGAGGCCGGGACGCCGTTCTGCGTGACCATCGACGGCGACACGATGAAGGACGACACGGTCACGATCCGCGACCGGGACACCTTGCAACAGCGGCGGGTGCCGATTGGGCAGGTGCGGGAAGAAGTTCTGAAGGCGCTGGCACCGGGGATTTGAAGTCAGTTCAGCAC
>DATLIF010000126.1:0-9592 GCA_035539575.1 Fimbriiglobus sp.
GCCCGCACCCACACCCCGCTAGGCCGCACCGCGGCCGCCGGTGGTTCGCCTGGGCTGCCACCCTGGCCACCGTGGTCGTTCTGGTCGGCGGGGCCATCGCCCTGGTGCCGGCCCTCGGGTCCGCCCTGAACATCCCGGGCCTCTCCGGGATGTTCGCCACCAAGCGGCCCGACCTGATCACCCACAAGGCCAAGCGCGAGTACCTCCAGGTCACCGTGGTCGAGCGCGGCACCCTGGAGTCCTCCGAGAACAAGGACGTCGTCTGTAAGGTCAAGGCCGGGTCCCGCGGCACCTACGCCACCACCATCCGCTGGGTGATCGACGACGGGACCATGGTCAAGAAGGGCCAGCTCCTGATCGAACTGGACGACTCGGCCCTCCAGGAGCAACTCCGCACCCAGGCGATCGCCGTCGAGAAGGCCAACGGGGAGTACCTCAAGGCCGACTCCGACCTCATCATCGCGGTCAAGACCAACGAGTCGGACATCGCGGACAAGATGGCCAAGATGGCCGTCGCCGAGCTGGACCTGGACAAGTACCTCGGGGTACGGGCCGAGGCGGAGCTGAACCCGCTGGGGTCGATGGCCGGCGGCGGGTCCACCCTGGAGGAACGCGGCGAGTACCGCAAGAGCCTGGAGGATCTGACCAGCCAGCTCAAGCTGGCCCAGTCCGACCAGGAGGCGTACCGGGACCGGGCCGCCTGGGCCGAGCGGTCGGTGAAGTTCGGCTACCTGACCCCCAGCCAGGCCAAGGTCGAGCAGTCCAAGCTCGCCTCCGGTGACGACAAGGTGGCGTCGCTCTTGAAGCAGATCTACATCCTCCAGACGTTCACCCGGGAGCGGGAGTTGACCAACTTCCGGGGGCTTCTGGATGTCGCCCGGTTCAACCTGGAGGGGGCGTACAAGCAGGCCGAGGCCAAGCAGGACCAGGCCAAGTCCACCCGGCGGACGGCATACTCGGTCTACCAGCAGGAACTGGAGAAGCTCCGCGAGATCGAGAAGCAGATCGAGGAGTGCCGGGTCGCCGCCCCGCAGGACGGGATGGTGGTGTACTTCCGCGAGTCGTCCAGCCGTTGGAGCAGTAACAACGAGGGGATGATCCAGCAGGGGGCGCAGGTCAAGGAGGGGCAGAAGCTCATCCGCATCCCGGACCTGTCCCGGATGCAGGTCAACACCAAGGTCCACGAGGCGATGGTCTCCCGGGTCCGCGGCGACGACCGCCGGTCCACCGGGTTCTTCGACAGTCTGCGGGCCGGGTTCCTGGCCGGGGCGGACCCGTTCGTCCGGCTGGTTTCCCAGTCCGACACCGCGCTGGCCGCCCTCCGCGAGGAGTACCGGGACGAGGAGTATGAGCTGCACGAGCCGGGCCAGACGGCCCTGGTCCGGGTGGACGCCTTCCAGGATCGTGTCCTCAAGGGGCACGTCCGCACTGTGGCCGCCGTCTCCAGCATGCAGGACTGGGCGTCCTCGGACGTGAAGGTGTACCAGACGCTGGTCACGATCGACGAGCCGATCGAGGGCCTCAAGCCCGATATGAGCGCCGAAGTCACCATCCAGGTGGACCCGCCGAAGGAGCCGGTCCTGTGTGTGCCGCTCCAGGCGGTGGCCGGTGGGGCTGAGGGGGCGGACAAGCGCAAGGTGTTCGTCCTGACCCCGGCCGGCCCGCAGGAGCGAGAAGTCACCCTGGGGCTGTTCAACGACAAGATGGTCGAGGTCAAGTCCGGCCTGGCCGAGGGAGATGATGTGGTCCTCAACCCGAAGGTGCTGCTCGGGGAGAACGCCAAGACGCGGGAGGAACCGTCGCCCGCGCAGTCGGGTCCCCGCGGCGGCTGGGGCAAGGGTCAGGGTCAGGGTGGCAAGGGCGGGATGAAGAACGGCGCGCCCGGTGGCAAGGGCGGCGCGCCCGGCGGCAAAGGCGGCATGAACGGCCCCGGCGGGAAGGGACAACCGGCTGGCGGTGGCGGCGGGCCGATTTCTTGATGACGCGGCCCGTCCGCCCGGTTAACTTTCGGAGCGTCCGACGGCAGGGCGATTGTTGCACCCCCGTCGGCTAACGACTGTAAGACCCCTTACGCTCCGAAAGGGACCTCATGGCACGCGACGACTACGACGACCGGCCGCGCGGCAGTGGTGAACTCGGGCCACTGGACAAGATGTTCCGGGACACGAACATCGTGATCCTGGTGGTGTTCAGCATCTGTTGTAGCGGGATCGCCGCGATCCTGGGGCTCATCGGCATGTTGACGGCCAAGGACCCCAAGGCAAAGTCGAACGCGACTCTGGTGCTGATCATCGGGGGCATCCTGTTCGTGCTCGGCATGGTCGCGAACTTCATGGGCTTCATGGGCGGGCTGGCCGGCGGCGCCAGGTAGCCCTGTCCGCGTACCACCCCCGGCAGGGGCGCGGCCGCCCCTGCCGGACTGTTTTCCGTTGCCCCGACTGGGTTGCTCATGCCCGCGATCGTCCAGGTCATCGACCTGATCAAGAACTACTACATGGGGGACGTGACGGTCAACGTCCTCAGGGGGCTCAACCTCACCTTCGACGAGGGGGACTTCGTCGCCCTGATGGGGCCGTCGGGGTCGGGCAAGTCCACCCTGATGAACATCCTCGGCTGCCTCGACCGACCGACCGCCGGTCAGTACGTCCTGCGCGACCAGAACGTCGCCGAGATGTCCGACGACGAGTTGTCCGAGGTCCGCTCGACGTATCTGGGGTTCATCTTCCAGGCGTATAACCTGCTGCCGCAGTACACAGTGGTGGAGAACGTCGAGATCCCGCTGCTGTATCAGGGGATCCGGCTGGACGAGAACACGCACGCCCGGTGCGTGGCGCTGGCGGAGATGGTCGGGCTGGCGGACCGCCTGGACCACCGACCGGTGCAACTCTCCGGTGGCCAGCAGCAGCGGGTGGCGATCGCCCGGGCGCTGGTCAACGACCCGCAGCTCATCCTGGCGGACGAGCCGACCGGCAACCTGGATACCCGGACGTCCGACGAGATCATGCACATGCTCTCGGACCTGAACAAAGCCGGCAAGACGATCATCATGGTGACGCACGAGAACGACATCGCCGCGTGGGCGCGGCGGGTGGTCCGCCTGCGGGACGGGATGGTCGAGTCGGACGTGCGCAACGACACCCGCTACGCGGGAGTGAGTTAGGGGCGAGGGGCATGGGGCGAGAAAAACCCCGGAGTCGGTCATGAGCGCAGACGGTCCAGTGACCGAACGCAAGCCGATCCGGTCGTTCCGGGATCTGCTCGTCTGGCAGAAGGCCATCGACTTTGCAAGGGATGTTTACGGGCTCACGAAACGGTTTCCTCCGGACGAGCGGTTCGGACTCACGCTTCAACTACGCCGGGCCGCCGTTTCCGTGTCGTCCAACATCGCCGAGGGTCACGCCCGACAGGGGAAGGAGTTCGCCCACTTCCTGTCCATCGCCCGGGGGTCTCTGGCGGAGTGCGAGAGTCAGTTGCACCTGGCCGTGGTGCTTGGCTACCTAACGGAGCCCATGACCGTGCCGTTGAATGACCTGGCCAGCGAGATCCATCGGATGAGTGCGTCGCTGGCCTCCGAGCTGTCCTACTAGTGACTGTGTCTTGCCCCTTGCCCCACGCCCCTAATTACTGATTCATGGGCATCAACATCTTCGACATCCCGCCCGCGCCGACCCCCGGGGCGGCTGGCGGGCTCGGGCTGACCAAGCTCCGCCGCAGCGTCGGGCTGGCCGTCCGCAGCCTGTGGTTGCACAAGCTCCGCGCGGCGCTGTCCGTGCTGGGTATCGTCATCGGAACGAGCGCGGTGATCGCGCTCATGGCGTTCGGCCGCGGGTCGATGCAGGACGCCCTGGAGGATATCAAGCGGCAGGGCGCGACCAACATCATCGTCCGGTCGGTCAAGCCGACCGACGATTCCAGCACCGGGTCGCGGTCGTTCGTGCTGGCCTATGGCCTGAAGTTCTCCGACCTGGAGCGGTTCGAGACGTTCGGCGACTCGCTGGTGCGGATCGTGCCGATGCGGGTCTTCCCGTCCGAGGTCCGCTACCTGGACCGGATGGACCCCAAGGGCCGGCTGGTCGGCACCCTGCCGGCGTATACCGAGGTCAACAAGCTGGAACTCGCCGGCGGCCGGTTCCTCACCCAGGAGGACGAGCACTCGCTGGCCAACAACTGCGTGCTGGGGTCCGCGGTGGCCGACAAGCTCTTCCCGTTCGAGGATCCGATCGGCAAGACGGTGATGATCCGGACCAACCGGTTCCTGGTGGTCGGCGTGTGCGCCGACCGGATGCCGACCGGCGGGTCTGGCGGCAGTCAAGCGGCCGAGGATTTCAACCACGACGTGTACATCCCGTTCAGCACCTGTCGGGCGCGGGTCGGCGAGACGGTGTTCATCCGCTCGGCCGGCTCGCGCAGCGCCGAGAAGGTGCAGATCAGCCAGGTCACGATGACGGTGGACGCCGACTTCGAGACCAGCGAGGGCCGGCAGAAGGTCCGCGCGCTGGGCGAAGCCATCCGCGACGTGCTCAAGCAGGAGCACCTCAAGGACGACTGGGCGCTGACCGTGCCGCTGGACCGTCTGGAGGAGGCCGAGCGCGCCCAGAACCGGTTCACAAGCTTGCTCGTGCTGATCGCGTCGATCTCGCTCCTGGTCGGCGGCATTGGGATCATGAACATCATGCTGGCCACCGTGACCGAGCGGACGCGGGAGATCGGCATCCGCCGGGCGCTGGGGGCCAAGCAGAAGGACATCGTGAGTCAGTTCCTGGTCGAGGCGGTGGTGCAGACGACGGTCGGCGGCCTGACCGGGGTGGTGATCGGGCTGGCGATCGTCTTCGGGGCGCCGTCTCTGTGGAAGCTGGTGGCCGGGACGAACCTTCCCGCACAACTGAGCTACTGGTCCATTGCGCTGTCGGTCGGGGTGTCGATCCTGGTCGGGGTGATGTTCGGGCTGTACCCCGCGTGGCGCGCCGCCCGGCTCGACCCGATCGAGGCTTTGCGGCACGACTGACCGCTTCGCGGTAAATCCCAAATCCCAAGCACCAAATCCCAAAGAAGACACCTGCTTCTTTGGGATTTGGTGCTTGGGATTTGGGATTTGCCCGCCGTCGCGCAAGTTTGCCCACCTTACCCCGTCCCGGAGCGGGCGGAGCGAGGGGCTCCGCCCGGTTCCGCTGACGGGCCCCCGTTCCGGGTCACACCGGGGCGGGGGTTCCGTGTCGGTATGCACTTCCGGTAGCCCGTCCGGCCACGCCTTCGCTAAGCTGACCCCATCGCGGGCCACACCCGCCCGCACTTCCACGAGGTATCCCCATGCTCGGAACGCGGATGGCCGCCGGGCCGTTCCTGAAGCGGATCGCCGACGAGTTGCAGCGGTTGGACCCCGCCGAGGTGCAGGCGCTGGCGGACGTGATGTTCGAGAAGTACCAGGCCAGCCGGATGATCTTCGTGATCGGCAACGGCGGTAGCGGGTCGAACGCGTCGCACTTCACCGAGGACATCGGCAAGGGGACGCTGAAGCTGCCCGACGACCTGGCGAACGACACGAAGAAGCGGTTCCGCATCCTGAGTCTGACGGACAACACGCCGTACATCCTGGCGTGGGGCAACGACGAGGGCTTCGACCGCGTCTTCGTGGAGCAGTTGAAGAACCTCGCCTCACCGGGCGATTTGCTGATCGCCATCAGCGGCTCCGGCAACAGCGCGAACATCCTGAGCGCGGTGGAGTGGGCCAACCGCAACGGGTTGAGCACCTACGGCTGCACCGGGTTCACCGGCGGCAAACTACGCGGCCTGGGGCACAAGGGCCTGCACGTCGATCTCGACGACATGGGCATCGTCGAGACGCTGCACCTGGCCGCGTTCCATTGGGTCGTGGACGACCTGCACCGGCGCATCTCGATGTAACCCTGGGACCGCGGCCGTCCCGGCCGCTCTTGCTACAGCGGTCAGCGGCCTTCGGGCGTTCGCGGACACCTCCCGCCAAGTGAAGGTGATGCGGCCGGGACGGCCGCGGTCCCAGGACCGGAGCCACATATGCCCACCGACCCCGTGGACCTGTCGCGAGTCCGCACCATCCCGCTGACGGTGCGGCCGAACAAGGTCTCGCTGACGAAGTTCGCCAAGCCGCCCCGCAAGGGCCAGTCCGCGGCCGAGTTCCTGGCCGGGTTGCCGCACATCCTCGCCGGCGACGACTTCCGCGCCGTCGCGCAAGCGGTCGCGGACGCGCACAAGAACGGCCGCGCGGTGGTCGTCGGCTTCGGCGCCCACGTCATCAAGTGCGGCCTCTCGCCGGTGCTGATCGACCTGATGCGGCGTGGCATCATCACCGCGCTGGCCACCAACGGCTCCGGGGCGATCCACGACTTCGAGCTGGCGCTGATCGGCGAGACGTCCGAGGACGTGGCCGCGGGGCTGAAGGACGGCACCTTCGGCATGGTGAAGGAAACAGGCGAGCTGATGCACACGGCGATCAGCCGCGCCCTGGACCGCCCCGACGCCGGGCTGGGGTCGCTCTTCGGCGAGTACCTGGAGGAGATCGCCGCCCCGAACCGCGACGTGAGCCTGGCGGCGGCCGCGCACCGACTCAGCGTGCCGTTCACGGTTCATGTCGCCATCGGGACGGACATCATCCACATGCACCCCGGCGCCGACGGGGCCGCGATGGGCCGTGCGAGCTTCAACGACTTCAAGCTGTTCTGCGGGGCGGTGTCGAAGCTCTCGGGCGGCGTCTACCTGAACGTCGGCTCGGCGGTGGTGATGCCGGAGGTGTTCCTGAAGGCGTTCACGGTGGCGCAGAATCTCGGCGCGGACCTGTCGGACTACACGACGGTGAACCTGGACATGATCGCCCACTACCGCAGTGGCGAGAACGTGGTCCGCCGCCCGGCGTCGGTGGCCGGCAAGGGCTACACGCTGATCGGCCGCCACGAGATTATGGTCCCGCTGCTGGCCCAGGCGGTGTTAGAATTGCTGGATTGAGTCGGGGACCGGCGGTCAACTCGCGGGCTGGGCGTCGAGCTTGTGCGCAACCACGTCCCGGCGGGGCGGGGCACCGAACATCCGCCGGTACTCGCGGCTGAACTGGGACGGGCTCTCGTACCCAACCCGGAATGCCGCTTCCGCCGCGTCCAACCCTTCGCCGAGCATCAGCCGTCTCGCTTCCTGCAGGCGCAACTGCTTCTGATACTGCAGCGGGCTCAGGCCCGTCACCGCTTTGAAGTGCTGGTGGAACCCGGAGAGGCTCATCCGCGCCTCGCGGGCGAGCGACTCGACCCGGAGCGGGTCGGCGAAGTGGTCCTTCAGCCGGCGGACCGCCCGCGCGATCCGTTGGGCCGGCGCCCCGGCCGCTGCGATCTGCAGCAGCCTCGGCCCCTGCGGGCCGGTGAGCACCCGGTAGGTGACCTCCCGGAGTACCAGCGGCGCGAGCGCCGCGATGTCTCGCGGGGCGTCGAGCAGGGCCACCAGTCGCCCGACGGCGTCTAGGAGCTGCGGCTCGACCGGCCTCACGTCGATCCCCCGCGCGAGCGGGCCGGGGGGTGGGGCGTCCGGGCAGTCGGCGAGGAGTTCGCCGACCACCGCCAGGTCGAAGGAGAGGCGGACCGCTAGGCACGGCCGGGCGTGCGACGCCTCGACCACCCGGGCGGAGACCGGGAGATCGACCGACACGAGCAGCGAGTGGGCAGGGTCGTAGCGGTAGGTCTCACCCGCGAGGAACACCTCCTTCGCCCCCTGCGCGACGATGCACAGGGACGGATCGACCACGAGGGCGATCGGGTCGGTTGGCGCCAGTTGCCGGGCAAGCAGCAAGCCGGGCACCGCCGTGTCACATACGCCGTCCGGGGGGGTGTGCCGCTCGATCGCGGCCACCAGCCTGGCCAACTCGTGCGTTGCCACGTCCGCCCTCCGGGCCCACCGGCCTCGTTCGCCTCGGATAGTCTACCCACGGCGGGTGTACACGTTCACGGGCATTCCCACCTGTTTTGGATGATTGGGCAAGCACTCTGGACGATCGGGTTACCGCCCCCTCGGGGAGGCGGCTTACGCTGCATGGAGGTTGATTACCCGAGGCCGCGCTTCGGATGTCAAACCGCTGGCGCGGCGAGAACGGATCCTGGCTCAATCCCGACTTCAGGAGTCTTCCCCATGAAACAGCTCGCCTGGTGTCTCGCGGCGGTGTTGCCCGCCGCGACGGCCGTCGCCGACGACTGGCCGCAGTGGCAAGGTCCCGACCGGACCGCCGTCTCCAAGGAGAGCGGCCTCCTCAAGGCGTGGCCCATGGACGGGCCGCCGCTGGCCTGGAAGGCGAACGGAATCGGCGAGGGGATGGGCGGCGTCGCCGTCAGCAGGAGCCGGGTCTACACCACCGGCGACAGTGACGGCTCGGCCTGGCTCTACGCCCTCAATGAGTCGGACGGCAAGCAGGTGTGGAAGGCGAAGGTCGGGCGCGCCGGGAAGTATGGGAACGTGTTCCGGCCCTCCGGCCCGCGCGCCACCCCGACCGTGGACGGCGACCGGCTCTACATCCTTAGCCAACACGGCGACCTGGTGTGCTTCACGACCGATGGCAAGGAGGTCTGGCGCACCGACTACGTCAAGGACCTTGGCGGTATCATCCCGGTCTGGGGTTTCTCCGAGTCGCCCCTGGTGGACGGCGACAAACTCGTCTGCACTCCCGGCACCGAGGACGGGACGCTAATGGCCCTCGACAAGGATACCGGCAAGCCGATCTGGAAGTGCAAGGTTCCCGAGGGACCCACGGGCGACCGGGGCTTTCTCGGCAAGTCCGGGGCGGCCTACGCTTCGGTGATCGCGATCGACTTCGGGGGTGTGCGGCAGTACGTGCTGTTCGCTTCGACGACACTCGTCGGGGTCTCGGCGTCCGACGGCAAGCTCTTGTGGCGGTTCGACCGGCCGTCCAACACGCACCGGATCAATTGCTCCACGCCGGTCTACCACGACGGCGTAGTGTTTGCCGCCTCATCCTACGACGCGGGCGGGGGCGCTGCAAAGTTGAACAAGGACGACAAGGGCGCGATCACGGCCAAGGAGGTGTACTTCAACCGGAGACTGAAGAACCACCACGGCGGGATGGTCCTGGTGGACGGTTACCTGTACGGCTCGTTCGACCCAGGGATCCTGACCTGCCTCGAGTTCAAGTCCGGCAAGGTGATGTGGGAGGAGCGTCGGCCCGGCAAGGGGTCGGTCGTGTACGCCGACGGCCGACTGTATTGCCGCAACGAGGGGCGCGAGGGCACGGTCTACCTGGTGGACGCCGACCCGAAGGGGTACGTCGAGCGCGGCCGGTTCAACCCGCCCGACCGCACCAAGGAGCAGGCCTGGCCACACCCGGTGGTCGCCAATGGGAAGCTGTACGTCCGCGACCAGGACGTGCTGATCTGCTACGACGTGAAGGCGAAGTAGGGGGAGGCCGGCCCAACTTGTGGGGCGCTACTTCCCCGTCGCCTGGAAATACCGCTTAGCGAACTTCAGGAACGTCGGCCGGTTCGGGCTGGTCGTGTGCCCACCGGCGTGCCGCCGGAAGGCGACCTCGCCGTCGATCAGTGCGGTCTCCTGCGGCGGGAACTCGTCGGCACCC
>DATLIF010000127.1:0-14118 GCA_035539575.1 Fimbriiglobus sp.
GAGGGGTCTGGGAAGCCAGCACACCCCTCACCCCAACCCTCTCCCCCTGGGGGAGAGGGTTGGGGTGAGGGGTGTGCTGGCTTCCCAGACCCCTCACCCCCGGCCCCTCTCCCGCAGGGGGAGAGGGGAGGTAAGCGACCAGCGGCGGCTTCGGCTTCGTCCGGCCGAAGAGGCCGCGGAACAGGTCGCGGCGCGACGGCCCGCTCACGGCGTCCCCCCGTTCGCCGGCGCGGGGAACTGGACCTGGTCCAGCGCCGCGGATGGCGCGTGGCACTGGGTGCAGTTGGTCAGCCACGGGTGCGTGGTGCGCAGCCCGGGCCGGGCCACCAGCCCGTGACAGCTCGTGCAGTCGTGCCGCATCCAGGTGGTGTGCGGGATCGTCGGCGGCGCGCCCGGGCCGGCCCGACCGCCGGGGCCGGAGCGGTACGCCCCGGTGAAGTCGTTCTCAGCCGGTGGGGTGTCGAACTGTGCCAGAACGGAGTTCGACCCCTCGACGTGGCACTGGGTGCAGTTGGTCAGGTGCGGGTGGCTCACCTTCGTGGCGACCTTGTCGCCGACCTTGATCCCGGTGCCGTGGCAGGCGATGCAACTGGCGGCGGTCATCCCCTCGGTCGGGTGGGGGATGGTCGGCGGGGCGGTGTCGTAGGCCCGATTCTTCGCCCGGTCGGCCAGGGCGGTATTCCTCATCTCCTCGGTCCGTACGACCGGGTCGGATGGCGCCGGCTTGTCGAAGGTCAGCGTGGCGAGCGTGTTCTGCCAGCGGTCGTTGGCCTTGATCGGTGCTTTCGGAACCTCGGCGTAGTTCACCGCGTGTGGCACGCCGCCGGGGGTTGCGACGGCTGGCTCGGCGGGGGCCGGCACCGGCAGCGGCGGCGGCTCCTTGATCCCGCGCAGGTAGCCGACCAGCACGCAGCCGAGCACGACCACCGCGAACAAGGCGGCGTGCCGGCGGATCGACAACGGCAGCGCGGCGGTCGCGTCCGGCGGCTGGTCGTCGGCGGGCCGGGGCGGGAGGTCGGTCATGGCACACCTCCGAAGTTCGGCTTGTTGGTCGGGCCGGCCTTGGTGACCCGGACGGCGCACTTCTTGTAGTCCGGCTGCTTACTGAACGGGTCGTGGGCGTCCAGCGTAATCAGGTTGATCAACAGCTTCTCGTCGAAGAACGGGACGAAGACGTGCCCCGGCGGGCACTTGCCGCGGCCGTCCACCCACGCCGGCAGCGTCAGCTTGCCGCGGCGGGTTTCGAGCACGACCAGGTCGCCGGTCTTCACCCCGATGTCGCCGGCGTCCTCCCGGCTGATCTCGGCGTAGGCCCGCGGCATCGCCCGGCGGAGCTGCGGCACCCGCATGGTCATCGTGCCGCTGTGCCAGTGCTCCAACACCCGGCCGGTGTCCAGCCACAGCGGGTAGTCCTTGTCCGGCACCTCCGGCGGCGGCACCCACGGGCGGAACCAGATCAGCGCCCGGTCGTCCTTCGTCACCGAGTGGTAGAACTGGAACCCCTTGCCCTTCTCGACGTAAGGGTCGGACCCCTCGACGAACCGCCAGCGGGTCTCGCGCCAGGAGCCGTCGGGTTGCTGGACCACCGGCCAGCGCAGGCCGCGGGCCTTGGCGAGCACCTGATAGGGCGCGAGGTCCTTGTGCTTCATGCGGGTGAACTTGCGGTACTCTTCGTAGAGCTGTTCATCGACGTTCACCTTGTAGTAGTTCTCCCACTTCCAGACCTCGACGGGTTTGCCGTCCTTGTCGGTGATGTGGAAGAGGAATTTGCCGTCCCTGTCCTTCATGCCGGTGTGGCCGAGGTCGTGGAGCTTGCGGGCGACGGCGATCGTCTGCCAGCAGTCGTCGCGGGCCTGGCCCGGCGGGTCCACCATCTTGAACCACTGCTGCGTGCGGCGCTCGGAGTTGCCGTACGCGCCGTTCTTCTCCACCCACAGCGCCGACGGCAGCACCAGGTCCGCCAGTTCGGTCGTGGCGGTCGGGTAGACGTCGGAGACGATCAGGAACTTGTCGGCCGGTTTCGCACGGAACAGCTTCTGGAGGTTCGGCAGCGTCTGGCCGGGGTTGGTCACCTGCACCCACAGCGTGTCGATGTCGCCGCCCTTGTCCGCCGGGGTGCAGAACTTCTCGAACATCAGCACGGTGTGGTGGCCGATCTTCGCGTTAATCCGCCCCGGCGGGAGGTTCCAGAGCTTCTCGGCATCGGCCCGGTGGGCGGCGTCGGCGACCATCCGGCCGCCGGGCAGCAGGTGGGCCAGCGTGCCGACCTCGCGGACGGTGCCACACGCCGACGGCTGGCCGGTGAGGCTGCTGGGGCCGTCGCCGGGCTTGCCCCAGTGGCCGCTCAGCAGGTGAATCGAGTGGACCAGGTTGTTAATCGCGGTGCCCATCGTGTGCTGGTTCATCCCCATGCACCACAGGCTGACGATCTTCAGCTTCGGGTTGCCGAACAGGTCGCCGAGGAGCTTCAACTGCTCGACGGACAGCCCGCTCATCTTGCTGGCCGCCTCCGGCGTGTACGGCGCTACCATCGCCTTGAAGTCGTCGAAGCTGATCGGCTTGCCGTTGAGCGTGCCGAACTCCTTGAACTGCTCCCAGGTCAACCCGGCCGGGAACTTCGCCGGGTCGCCGTCCGCCCGGAAGTTGCAGTGCTTCGCCACGAACTCCTTGTCGTAGGTGCCGTTGGTGACGAGCTGGTTCGCGACGCAGTTGGCAATTGCGAGGTCGCCGTTGGGCTGCATCAGCAGGAAGTGGTCGGACTGCTCGGTGGTGCGCGTGCGGCGGGTGCCGATATCGATCACCACCACCTTCTCGCCGCGCAGCCGGCGGTCCACGATACGGCTGAACAGTACCGGGTGCATCTCGGCCGGGTTGTTCCCCCAGTTGATGACCACGTCCGCCACGTCGAGGTCGTCGTAACAACTGGCGGGTTCGTCCACACCGTAGCTGCTCATGAACCCGGTGACGGCTGACGACATGCACAGCCGCGCGTTCGGGTCGATGTGGTTGTTCGACAGCCCGCCCTTCATGAACTTGTTGGCGGCGTATCCCTCGGGGATGGTCCACTGGCCCGATCCGTAGAAGGCGAACTTGTCCGGCGCCTTGTGGATACGCTGCGCGATGGTGTTGATCGCCTCATCCCAGGTGATCGGCTCCAACTTGCCGTTCTTGCGGAGCATCGGCGTCGTGAGCCGGTCCTGGCCGTACAGAATGCCGCCGACGTGGTAGCCCTTGACGCAGAGCAGGCCCTTGTTGACGTCCGCCTGCCGGTCGCCGGCCACCGCGACGACCTTGCCGTGGGCCACCGCCACCTGGACGTGGCAGCCGGTGCCGCAGAACCGGCACGGGGCCTTGTTCCAGGTCGCGTCCGGGATGGTCGGCAGCTCGGTCCGCGGCGGCTGCGCGGTCCCGGCCGCCGGCTGAGCCGCCAGGGCCGCCGCCGTCAGGGCCGACGTGCGCACGAAGTCGCGCCGGGTCAGGTCAGCCGACATGTCCCACCTCCTCGCCCATGTGAACGAAGGCCACCTCCACTTGCACCACCCCGGGCCGCGCGACCAGCCAGCCGTGCCAGTACTCGGCGTCCGCCGGCGAGTCCGCCTGGAGCGCCATTGCCAGCCGGTGACCGAACTGCTCCCCCAGGGTGAACGGGCCAATCAACAGCGCGTCCCGGACCGCCTCGGCCGCCAGCTCCGGGTCCGGGTGCAGGGTGACGACCAGGCCGCTCGTGGTCATGGCCTTCCTCCGGTACGAACCCCCGACAGATCTCCTCTGGAGCCAATCTATCCACCAAATCGGGCGTATTCAAGAAAAAAAGAATTCTATTTCTTGATTTCCACGATATGCCCGATATGCTTTCTATCAGACCGAATCGGAGGCACGCGATGTCCACCGAAGTCACCCCGGCCCAGCCGCCCCGCCGAGTGTTCCGGGTGTGGACCGTGGTTCTGGGCGTGGTGGTGTTGATCGGGGCCGGGGCGTACCTGGCCGACGTCTACCGCGACCGGACGGCGAACCGCGAGGGCGGGGTTGATGTCGCGGCTGCCCCGGCGGACGGGCCGCGGCATCCCGTGCTGATCCGCAAGCCCGAGGGGCGGCCGGTCGTGAAGACGGGGCTGACTGACCACGCCGGCCTGCCGGCGGACGTCGCGTGCGCGACCTGCCACGCCACCAGGGAGCCGAACCCCGCGGCCCGGCTTGGCGCGGACCTCAAGCTGTTCCACCAGGGGCTGCACGGGCAGCACGGCTGCCTGTCGTGCAACGCCTGCCACAACCCGACCGCCGGGTACGCCACCTTGCGGCTGGCGGACGGGCGGTCGCTGCCGTACTCCGAGGCGATGCAGCTTTGTGCCCAGTGCCACGGGCCGCAGTACCGGGACTACCTCAACGGCGCCCACGGCGGCATGACCGGATACTGGGACCTGACCAAAGGCGGCCGGTCGCGCAACACCTGCACCGACTGCCACGACCCGCACGCCCCCCGCTACCCGACCGTCCGCCCGGCCCCCGGGCCGCGCGACAGGAATCCGTCGAAGGAGGCCGGCCATGAGTGACGGGAAGCTCTCGCTGCCGGTACTCGGCGAGGTGGACCGGCGGACGGCGCTGAAGGCCGGCGCCGCGACGCTCGGCGTGGCGGCGTGGGCCGCAGCCATCAAGCCGTGGTTCGAGTGGACCGCCAACCTCAGCGTCGATGAACTGCTCCAGAAGCACTACCGCGAACTCTCCCCCGAGCAGAAGCAGGAAGTCTTTCGCCGGCTGGAGGAGGACGCCCGGCAGGAGTACGGCGCGGAGGTGGACATCGCCGACCCGCTGCCGCTGCCCGGCGTGCAGTACGCCTACGCGCTGAACCTGTCGATCTGCATCGGCTGCCGCAAGTGCGCCGAGGCGTGCCACGTCGAGAACAACCACGACCGGCCGACCAACCAGAGCTACATCCGCGTCTTCGAGATGGACAAGGGCGGCATCGACTTCGCCAAGGGGACCGCCGACTACGACCACCCGGTCCCGGCCCCGGACAAGTATTACATGCCGGTCCAGTGCCAGCAGTGCGAGAACCCGCCGTGCGTCCACGCCTGCCCGGTGGAGGCGACCTGGGCCGAGCCCGACGGAATCGTGGTGGTCGATTACAACTGGTGCATCGGCTGCCGGTACTGCGAGGCCGCGTGCCCGTACCACGCGCGCCGGTTCAACTGGCAGAAGCCCGAGATCCCCGCGGCGGAGGTCAACCCGAACCAGGGCTACCTCTCGAACCGCATCCGGCCGCAGGGGGTGATGGAGAAGTGTACGTTCTGCCTGCACCGGGTCCGGGAGGGCCGGCTGCCGGCCTGCCTGGAGGCGTGCCCGACCGGGGCGCGGGTGTTCGGCAACGTGCTCGACCCGAAGTCCGAGATCCGCTGGGTGCTCGACCACAAGCGGGTGTTCGTACTCAAAGAGGAACTCGGGACGCGGCCCCGGTTCTACTACTTCTTCGACAAGTAGGGGTGGTGGGGTGGTGAGGTGGTGGTGGCGTATTCGTTCTGATCATCTTGGACGAGTGAAGCAATGAATACTCATTCCACCACTTCACCACTTCACAACCTCACCACCTCACCACCCCACCACCTCACCAGCTACCCGCGCTTCCTACAGCGAGCGCTGGGGGTGGCGACCGACGGCACCTGGGTCTTCTACCTGTGGATGACGGCCCTGACCGCGGTCGCCCTGGTCGGGGCGAACGCCTGGGCCTTCCAGGTCCGCGACGGTATGGCCCGCACCGGGATGACCGACCACGTCTCCTGGGGACTGTACATCGCCAACTTCACCTTCTGCGTCGGGCTGGCGGCCGGCGGGGTGATGATGGTCATCCCGGCGTACCTGTACCACGATCAGGAGATGCACGATGTGGTGATCGTCGGCGAGATCCTGGCCATCGCCGCGATCCTCATGAGCACCCTGTCGGTGGTGGTGGACCTCGGCCGGCCGGACCGGTTCTGGCACCTGATCCCGGGCATCGGCCGGTTCAACTGGCCCATCTCCATGCTGACCTGGGACGTGATCGTCCTGAACGGCTACCTGTTGATCAACCTGCACATCGTCGGCTACCTGATGTACATGAGATACCTCGGCCGCAAGCCGAACCCGCGGTGGTACCTGCCGTTCGTGTTCCTGTCGATCCTGTGGGCGGTCAGCATCCACACGGTGACGGCGTTCCTGTACTGCGGGCTGGGCGGGCGGCCGTTCTGGAACACGGCGCTGCTGGCCCCGCGGTTCCTGGCGACGGCGTTCGTCGCCGGCCCGTGCTTCATCATCCTGGCCCTCCAGGTGATCCGCCGGACGACCAGCTTCCACGTCGGGGACGGGCCGTTCCGCACCCTGATCCAGATCATCCGGGTGGCGATGACCGTCAACCTGATCATGCTCGGGTCGGAGTTGTTCACCGTCTTCTACACCGGCGGCGGCCACGTCGCGGCGGCGAAGTACCTGTACTTCGGCGACCACGGGCACAACGGCCTGGTCCCGTGGATCTGGGCGGCCACGGCGCTGAACTTGCTCGGTTACGCGGCGTTCCTGTGCCCGACCGTCATGCGCCAGGCGTGGGTGCTCGACTTCGGCTGTGTCTGCTGCTTCGTCGGCATCTGGATCGAGAAAGGGATGGGGCTGATCGTGCCGGGGTTCATCCCCTCGACGCTGCACGAGATCGTGGAGTACGCCCCGACCCTGACCGAGTGGAAGATCACCGCCGGCATCTGGGCGTTCGGGCTGCTGGTGTTCACCGTCGGGCTGAAGGTCGCGATCGCCGTGTTCACCAACCAGATGACGCTCGCCCGGGAGGACCGGCCATGACGCCCTACGGCAAGACCGCCCAGCACGCCATCGCGGCCGTCAGCCGGCTGGCCCAGGCGTACGACCCGGCGAAGCGGTCGAAGCTCGGGTCGGCCGAGATTGCCGACGCCCGCGGACTGCCGCGGCCAGTGGTGGCCAAGGTACTGACCACGCTATCCCAGGCCGGGCTGGTCGCCGGCTCGCCGGGGCCGGGCGGCGGGTACTGGCTGGCCAAGCCGCCCGACCAGATCACGCTCTATGACGTGGCGAGTCTCTTCGACCGGCTGGACGAGAACCTGTCGTGCCCGTTCGGCCCCGGCTGGTGCGGCAACGGGCCGCAGTGCCCGATGCACACCCAACTCGATGCCCTCCGCGGGCAGACGGCCGAGTTCCTGAAGCGCAACACGTTCGCCGCGTTCGTCGGCTGGGACCAGCACAAGGGCGGGCCGGCCGGCAAGGCAGCCCCGGCCGGCGGCGGCATCCCGCTGAACCTCCTCAACCCCACGCCGGGACGGGCGGCGAAGTGACCCGCGTTCAGTCTGACAGTGGCTCGCCGTCGTCGAAGACGTCGCGGACCCAGGAGAAGACCGCGACCGCGGACGGGAACCCGATGGTGCTGGCGGCCAGCGCGATCACCTGCTCGATCTCCTCTCGCGTCACCCCCGACGCGAGCGCCTTGCGGACGGCGGAGTGGACGGCCCCCTCCCGCATGGCCCCGACCGACACCGCCAGCTTGACCAGCCGGCCGGCGCGGCCGTCCAGCGGGCCGCGACGCCCGGCCTCCCCGGCCAGTCGCCACGCCTCCGCCAGTTCGGGATACCGTCGCGTGAACTCGATGAAGGTGTCAGGAGGCTTCGGGAGCGGGTCCATGGCCGGCCCTCATGGGGGTGAGACGGGCGGACGGCCCGTCGGGCTCATGGTGGCATTTAATGTAATGGAGACCCCGTCGGCCCGGCGCGGTCCCGACTCCGAACAACCCCCTGGCTCCGCCACCGCGAAATCGACACGACGTCTTGATTGCCGCCGAGTCGGCGGTAGAGTACCAGTGTAAATAGGATAATATTGTCCTATTTACTCCCACCCCTGCCAGCATGTCTTCCGGAGGTGCCCGATGTCCGCAGTCAGCACCGCCAGTCTCTCCGACGGCGTGATGATCCCCGACCTGCTGCGGGCCGAACCGCGGGCCCGGGCCGTCCTCGACAAGTACGGGCTGCGGGGGTGCGGCGGGCCGAGCGGCCCGCACGAGTCGCTCGGCTACTTCGCCCGCGCCCACGGCGTTCCGCCGGGCCAACTGCTCGACGAACTGCGGGCCACGCTGGCCGCGCCGCCCGGGAGACCCGCCCCGGAACCGGGCGTCGTGCCGGCGGACGCCATCTACCGGCCGTTCTTCAAGACCGCGATCGCCGTCGTACTCACGCTCGGCGCGACGTGGGGGGCGTACCTGCTGGTGCGGATCGCCATCGCCGGGAAGTTCACCGCGGTCGGCATCCACGAGGTCAACGCCCACGGCCACGCCCAGATCTTCGGCTGGGTCGGGCTGTTCGTCATGGGGTTCGCGTACCAGGCGTTCCCGCGGTTCAAGCACACCACCCTGGCCCACCCGCGGCTGGCGTTCGCCAGCTTCTGGCTAATGGCGGTCGGACTGGTCGCCCGGTCGGTGCTGGAGCCGCTGGCCGTCGTGGTGCCGGCGCTGGTCTGGCCGACGATCGCGACCGCGGTCGTCGAGGTGGCCGCCGTCGGGCTGTTCGTGTACGTGATCGCGGCGACGTGGCGAACGGCGGGCCAGCCGCTGACCGTCTCCGACGCGTACATCGTCTCGGCGCTGGTCTGGTTCTTCATCCAGACCGTGTACGAGGGGGTGTACCTGGCCGCGACGTTCCTGACCCCGCCGGAGGGGCTGGTGGCGCTCGTCGCGACCTGGCAGGCGCCGCTGCGGGACTTGCAGATTCACGGGTTCGCGCTCTTGATGATCCTCGGGGTGAGCCAGCGGATGCTGCACCCGATGTTCGGGCTGCGGGCGCCGGCCCGGCGGGTGGGGATCGCCTGCCTGGTCGGGCTGAACGCCGCGGTCGTCGGCGAATCGACGGGGCTGGTGCTGATGCGGCTGGCCGGCCGCGAGTGGGCCGGGCTGTGGTATCTGTCGGTGCTGCTGCTGGCCGGGTGCGTGGTCGCGCTGGCGGTGAACTGGCGGGTGTTCGGCCGCGCGGCCGAGACCGACCGCGGGCTGAAGTTCCTGCGGGCCGCCTACGCCTGGCTGCTGGTGTCGCTGGCCATGCTGGTGGCCCTGCCGGCGTACCAGTTCGTCCTGCTGCCGGCGTTCGCGCCGGACTCGCACGCGGCGCAGATCGGGTTCTCGCACGCCTACTACGGGGCGACCCGGCACGCGATCACCGTCGGGTTCGTCAGCCTGATGATCGTCGGGGTGGCGTCCAAGATCGTGCCGACGCTCAACGGCGTCGATCCCCGGTCGCTCACCGGACTGTGGGGGCCGTTCGTACTGATCAACGTCGGCTGTGCCCTGCGGGTGGCCGGGCAGACGGCGACGGACTTCGCGGACTGGGTGTTCCCGCTGGCCGGGGTGAGCGGCACGCTGGAGGTGACAGGGCTGGCGCTGTGGGGCGTCCACCTGTGGCGGGTGATGAACGGGGCGTATATCGACCCGCGGTTCGTCCACCGCGAGGCGGCCGGCCGGCCGATCGCGAGGGGGGACACCGTCGTGAGCGTGCTCGACCGGCACCCGGAGTTGCTGCCCGTGTTTCTGGAGTACGGGTTCCGGCCGCTGGCCAGCCCGGTGCTGCGGCGGACGGCGGCCCGCGGGGTGACGATCGGGATGGCGTGCCGGCTGGTCGGCGCGGACGAGGAGCGGTTCGTGGCCGCGCTGAACGCGAACCGGTCGGCGCCGCCGGTCGTGTCGTTGCCCGTCGTGAATGCCGTGACTGTCGCCCGGTCGCCTGACTAGGAATCAGTCCGTCATGAACCATTTCAACGGAGGGGGAGGAGCGAGATGCGGTATGGGAAGCTGTGGGCGGGGCTGGCCGCGGTCATCGTCGGGTCGTTCGGGATACTGGGCTACTACGGCGTGGAGATCTACCGGCAGGCGCCGCCGGTTCCGGACAAGGTTGTCACCGAGTCCGGGCGGGTGCTGTTCACCGGCGACGACATCCGCAACGGGCAGAACGTCTGGCAGTCGATGGGCGGTCAGGAGGTCGGCAGCGTCTGGGGCCACGGCGGGTACGTCGCGCCGGACTGGTCGGCCGACTGGCTGCACCGCGAGGCCGTCTGGCTGCTGAACCACTGGGCCGACGCCGAGCACAAGAAGCCCTACGACCAGCTCCCAACCGAGCAGCAGGCGGCCCTCCGCGCCCGACTGCAGAAGGAACTCCGACCCAACCGCTACGACCCGGCCACGAAGACGCTCACGGTGTCCGATCTGCGGGCCGATGCCGTCCGGGCGGTCGGCGGACACTACGACGCGCTGTTCGGGTCCGAGCAGTCCGACGACCTGACCTGGCGGCGCGACGCCTACGCCATCCCGACGAACTCCATCCCGGACGCCTCCCGCCGGCAGGCGATGAACGCCTTCTTCTTCTGGACAGCCTGGGCGTGCGTCACCAACCGGGCCGGGTCGGAGCGCACGGCCAGCGACCCCGCGACCGGCGTGACGTACACCCAGAACTGGCCGCCGGAGTCGCTAGTCGCCAACACCCCGACCGGGCCGACGATGGTCTGGTCGGTCATCAGCTTCGTGCTGCTGCTGGCCGGCATCGGCGCGTTGGCGTGGTACTTCGCCGCCAAGCGCGGCAGCGAGGAGCACGACGCCGGCGCGATCCCGGCGTCCGACCCGCTGACCGCCTTGAGCCCGACGCCGTCGATGCGGGCAACGGTGAAGTATTTCTGGACCGCCGCGGCGCTGTTCCTGCTCCAGATCTGCATGGGCGTGCTGACCGCCCACTACGGCGTCGAGGGGTCGGGCTTCTACGGGTTCCCGCTGGCCGACTACCTGCCGTACTCCGTCACCCGCACCTGGCACACGCAACTGGGCATCTTCTGGATCGCCACCGCGTGGCTGGCCACCGGGCTGTTCATGGCCCCGGCCGTCTCGGGGCACGAGCCGAAGTTCCAGAAGCTCGGGGTGGACGTGCTGTTCGTGTGCCTGGTGGTGATCGTGCTCGGGTCGATGGCCGGGCAGTGGGCCGGCGCGATGCAGAAGCTGGGGTTCGAGGAGAACTTCTGGTTCGGCCACCAGGGGCTGGAGTACGTGGACCTCGGCCGGTTCTGGCAACTGTTCCTGTTCGCCGGACTGTTCATCTGGCTGGGGCTGATGGTCCGGGCGATGTGGCCGGCGTTCCAGCGGGAGACGGAGGGGCGGCACCTGCTGGGGCTGTTCCTGGTCTCGTCGCTGGCGATCGCGGTCTTCTACGGGGCCGGCCTGATGTACGGCCGGCACACGAACCTGGCGATCGTCGAGTACTGGCGGTGGTGGGTGGTCCACCTGTGGGTGGAGGGGTTCTTCGAGGTGTTCGCCACGGTGGTGATCGCCTTCCTGTTCACCCGGATGGGCCTGTTGCGGACAGCGACCGCGACCGCCGCGGTGCTCTTCAGCACGATCATCTTCCTGACCGGCGGCATCGTCGGGACGTTCCACCACCTGTACTTCACCGGCACCCCGGTGGCGGTGATGGCGCTGGGGGCGACGTTCAGCGCGCTGGAGGTGGTGCCGCTGGTGCTGATCGGGTTCGAGGCGTGGGAGAACCTGACCCTGACCCGCGCCCGGCCGTGGGTGCAGGCGTACAAGTGGCCGATCTTCTTCTTCGTGTCGGTCGCGTTCTGGAACCTGGTCGGGGCTGGGCTGTTCGGGTTCCTCATCAACCCGCCGATCGCGCTGTACTACATGCAGGGGCTTAACACCACCCCGGTGCACGGGCACACGGCGCTGTTCGGTGTGTACGGGATGCTCGGCCTGGGGCTGACGCTGTTCTGCCTGAAGGGGCTGGCGGCCCGGCAGAAGTGGAAGACCGGGATCCTCTCCTTCTCGTTCTGGTCGATCAACATCGGACTCGGGACAATGGTACTCCTGAGCGTCCTGCCGGTGGGGATCCTCCAGACCTGGGCGAGCGTCGAGTACGGGATGTGGTACGCCCGGTCGCCGGAGTTCATGCAGACGCCGCTGATGGACAACCTGCGATGGCTGCGGGTGGTCGGCGACACGGTGTTCGCCGTCGGGGCGGTCGGGTACGTCTGGTTCGTACTCGGGCTGAAGACCGGGTGGTCGATCGCCTCCCCGGGCACCGACCTTCCGCCGGCCGAGGTCAACGGCGAGGTGATCGAGCCGTCAGCCCTGGGCTCGGCCCGGTAGGGCCGGCCGACTTCACCGCTGGCGGGCGCCCATGCAGACCGCGACCGGCCCCGTACCCGTGTCCGCGAACCGCCTCCAGGCGGTCATCGCGGCCGGGGCGACCGCGGCCATCGCCGCCCACCTGTTGATCCGGTACTGGCTCCGCGCCGACGAGTCGGTCGCGGGGCTGCGGGTCGCCGACCTGCCGCTACTGGCGGCGCTGCTCCTGGGCGGCAGCCCGCTCGTCATAGGCCTGGCGCGGAACCTGATCCGCGGCGAGTTCGGCTCCGACCTGCTCGCCGGCATCTCCATCGTCACGTCCGTCCTGCTCGGCGAGTACCTCGCCGGCACATTTGTCGTCCTGATGCTCTCCGGCGGTGAGGCCCTGGAGGGGTACGCCATCCGCCGCGCCTCCTCCGCGCTTCGGGCGCTGGCTGGCCGGATGCCCACCGTGGTACACCGCCGGCGCGACGGCGGGATGGAGGACGTGCCGCTGGCGGACGTGGCGGTCGGCGACGTGGTGGTCGTCTTCCCGCACGAGGTCTGCCCGGTGGACGGCACCGTGACCGACGGCCGCGGCGCGATGGACGAGTCGTACCTGACCGGCGAGCCGTATCGCATGTCCAAGGTGCCCGGGTCAGCGGTGCTCTCCGGGGCGATCAACGGCGAGACGGCCCTGACCGTCCGGGCCGACCGACCGCCGGACGACTCGCGGTACGCCAAGATCATGCGGGTGATGCGCGACAGCGAGCAGCGCCGCCCCCGGCTGCGGCGGCTGGGCGACCAACTCGGCGCGGTCTACACGCCCGTTGCGGTGGCTGTCGCCCTGATCGCCTGGGCGGCCAGCGGCGACCCGGTCCGGTTCCTGGCGGTGCTGGTGGTCGCCACCCCGTGCCCGCTGTTGATCGCGATCCCGGTGGCCGTCATCGGGGCGGTGTCGCTGGCGGCCCGCCGGGGCATCGTCATCAAGGACCCGGCGGCGCTGGAGAAGGTCGAGACCTGCCGCACCGCCATCTTCGACAAGACGGGGACGCTGACCTACGGCCGGCCGGCGCTGACCGAGATACTGCCAGCCGCGGGGTTTGCCGGCCCGGAGGTGCTGCGGCTGGTGGCCGCGCTGGAGCGGTACTCGCGGCACCCACTGGCCGCGGCCGTCGTGGAGGAGGCAGAGCGGGCCGGGCCGGTGCCCGACGCCGCCGCGGTCAGCGAGCCGCCCGGCGCGGGGCTGCGCGGCGAGGTCGAGGGGCGGACGGTCCAGGTCACCGGCCGCACCGCCGCCGAGCGTGACCCGGCGGTCGCCCGACAACTCCCGCCGCAGGCCGCGGGGATGGAGTGTGTGGTGCTGCTCGACGGCCAGTATGCCGCCACTTTCCGGTTCCGCGACCGGCCGCGTACCGACAGCGCGTCGTTCGTCCGCCACCTGGGGGCACGCCACGGGTTCGACCGGGTGATGCTCGTCTCGGGCGACCGGGAAACCGAGGTCCGCTACCTCGCGGACCGGGTCGGCATCGACCTGGTGTATGCGAGCCAGACGCCGGAGCAGAAGCTGGAACTCGTGCGGGACGAGACACGGCGGGCGAACACGGTCTTCGTGGGCGACGGGGTCAACGACGCCCCGGCGCTAACGGCGGCGACGGTCGGGGTAGCGTTCGGCCGCAACAGCGACGTGGCGGCGGAGGCGGCCGACGTGGTCATCCTCGACACCGCGCTGGAGAAGGTGGACGAGCTGTTCCACGTCGGCCGGCGGATGCGCTCGATCGCGCTGCAGAGCGCCGTCGGGGGCATCGCCCTGAGCCTGGTGGCGATGGTCGTGGCCGCACTGGGCTACCTGCCGCCGGTCGCCGGGGCCATCACCCAGGAGTTGATCGACGTGGCCGCCGTGGCCAACGCCCTGCGGACGGCGATCCGGCCGCGGACACTGACCGACTACTGACCGGCGGCGGTCGGGGACTACCTTTACACCCCGCCCCGCGGGTGTGATAACC
>DATLIF010000128.1:0-2323 GCA_035539575.1 Fimbriiglobus sp.
CACGACGCCGTCGCGACCCGCGACCAGGAGTTCGCGGGCACCGTCGTCCCCGCGGCGGAGGTGCACGCCGCCTTCATGGCCGCGCCGGCGAGATACTCCTCGGTGGTGACGAGCCGCGCGTACCCGAACTGCAGCGCGGCCATGAAGGCGGCGTGCACCGCCGCCGCGGGGACGACGGTGCCCCCGAACTCCTGGTCGCGGGTCGCGACGGCGTCGTGCACGACGACGCACTGGTACCCGAGGTCGCTGGCCGCCCGCGTCCCCGCGTCGACGCACATGTGGCTCATCGCCCCGCAGATCACCACCTCCTCGACGCCGTGCCGGTCCAGGATGGCCTTCAGGTCGGTCTCGCGGAACGCGTTGACCTGATGCCTCAGCACGACCGGCTCGCCGTCACGCCCCTGCACCTTCGCATGGATCTTGGACCCGTCGGACCCGGGCGAGAAGAACGGCGCGTCGGCGGTCGGGAACTCGTGCCGGACGTGGACGACCAGGTCACCCGCGTCGCGTGCCGCCGCGAGGATCTTCGCCGCGTTGTCCGCGGCCGACTCGATCCCACTGAGAGGCCACTTGCCGTTGGGGAAGTAGTCATTCTGCACGTCGATCAGGACCAGGGCTCGCTTCGGCACGGTCAGCTCTCTCTGGGCAACAGCGTGAGACGGCGCCATCTGAACACTATCTAGTACTACAGCGCCGGTTGTTATAGCGCTTTACGCTGGCATCGTCCGGTCGACAACTTCGATCGGGATCGTCCCCGTTCGGAGCCTGCAATGGACCTCGACGAACTGCGTCGGCTGAAGCCGGAGTTGGAGTCATTCCTGGATCGTTACGCGCCGCTGTTCGGGCGCCCCGAGGCCCAAGGGCACGGCCGCCGGTTCATTCAGGGACTGCTCCTGGGTGGGGACCGGCGGAGCGTCGAGAACATCGCCGAAGCGATCGACGGGTGCGTCGTCCGCTCGCTCCAGGCGTTCGTCACCAACGCCCCGTGGGGCGACGACGTGGTACTGAGCGAACTGCGGCGACAGGTGGCCGACGAGTGGGGCGATCCCGAGGCCGTGGTGATCGTGGACGAGACCGGCTTTCCCAAGAAGGGGACCAAGTCGGTCGGGGTCAAGCGCCAGTACTCCGGCACCCTCGGTCGGGTCGAGAACTGTCAGATCGGCGTGTTCCTCGGGTACCACGCGGCCAAGGGACATACCCTCGTGGATCGCCGGCTGTTCGTGCCCCAGGAGTGGGCCAACGACCGACCGAGGCGGCAAGCGGCCGGTGTTCCCGAGGGGGTGATCTTCCGCACCAAGCCCGAGCTGGCATTGGCGATGGTGGCCGACGCGGTCGCGGCCGGGTTGCCGTTCCGGTGGGTGACGGGCGACAGCGTGTACGGGGACAGCCCGGGTTTCTGCCAGGGCGTTCGGGCGCTGGAGAAGTGGTACGTGCTGGACTCGTCGGCCGACGCGCGGGTGTGGACGAGCCAACCGAAGGTGATCCCGCCGGGCCGTAAGCCGAGGCGCGGCCGGGTGACAACCAAGCCGAAGGTGACCACCAAGCCCTTGCGTGTCGATGACGTTGTGGCCGGCCTTTCGCCGGGCGCGTGGCGGCGGGTGACGGTGGCCCAGGGGAGCCAAGGGCCGTTGGTGTACGAGTACGCGGAACTGGAGGTGTGGTTCAGCGAGGAGGGTCAGCCGAGCGGCCCGGAACGGTTGCTGGTGCGCCGATCGTTGGGTCAAGAGCCGGACCTGAAGTACCACCGGACCAACGCCCCGGCCGAGGTGGCACTGGGGACGCTGGCATCGATCCGCTCGCGGCGCTGGGCGATCGAGCAGGACTTCCAGAGCGGCAAAGGTGAGTGCGGGTTGGACGAGTACGAGACGCGGGGCTGGGTGGGTTGGCACCACCACACGGCACTGTCGGTGCTGGCGCTGTGGTTCCTGGCTCGTCAGCGGGATCGGTCCGGGGGGAAAAAGTCCGGGCCTGACGGTGCCCGAGGTGCGGGCGGTACTCGTGTACCGACTGGACCGGCGCGTGTGGGATGAGGCCGAGATCCTGAGGTGGTCGGACTGGCGTCGGGACCGGAACCGCCGAGCCGCCGAAAGTCATCGAAAACGCCGAGCCAAACTGGCCCGGCGGAGAAGAACAAGACAACCGGCGCTGTAGTACTAGTCTCACCGGTGAAACACGAGGCGTTACCTGGGCGGATGAATAACTCTCAGCACCGCGCCCGACCTCGCAGAACTCATCCTCACCATCAACGTACCAACTCAACCCACCCGCCTCGCGGCCGACCGTCGCCGACCACGAAGCCCAGGCGTCCTGCACAGTGATGGCA
>DATLIF010000129.1:0-3126 GCA_035539575.1 Fimbriiglobus sp.
CCCGGAGCCGAGCTATGAGCGAGCACACGATGGGAGTCGAGCAGAACAACGCCCAGAACCCGCCGGAGCAGTACCACCCGCCGATCACCCTCTCCGACCAGGACATCGCCTACCTGGACAAGACGTTCCAGTACCACCCACCGAAGGGTGACCAGTCCGCGATGTACGGCCGCATCCGCTCGGCGGTCCGGTCCGCGGCCATCACCGTCATCACCAACTGCCCCCAGTCCCGCGAGCGGTCGCTGGCTCTGACGAAGCTCGAAGAGGCGTGCATGTGGGCGAACGCGGCGGTCGCGAGGAACGGGTGATGCTCCCGACCATCCCGACCTGGATCGATATCCCCGAAGTCTACCGCAGCATCCTGCTGGGTATCCGGGAGGAGTTGGAGGCGAAGGGTTGTCAGGTCGGGTTGCAGATGGCCAGCCCGTCCTGGGGGGAGCGGCAGGGCTACCGCACTACGAAGCGCTTATCGTTCAATAGATTGGGGAATTGCCTGCGGGTCTATCCATCCCGTTGGGTGGCCGCGAGGGCGAGCCCCGTTACCATTTTGAACAGCACCCTGCCCGGAGTTCTGGAGCGCGCTGGCCCACACCAGTGATCGGTGTACAGCGTGCCCATTGCTATCTGCGTCGGATGCCCTTCACGGCTTCCGAGGCGGACCGCCGCACCCCCTCGTCCGCGTCCTGTTCCGCCGCCCGAATCAAGTCCGAGAGCGCGTCCTTTGCGGCCGAGCCGAACAGGCCCAGCGCGTACGACGCCTGGAGGCGAACGCGGCGGTCCTCGTCCCGCAAAGCCTCGATCAGCGCCGGGAGACTCTCCTTCGCGGCCGGGCCGAGCAGACCGAGCGCGACCACCACCTGGAGTCGCATCCCGCGATCTTCGTCCCGCAAGGCCGCGGTCAACGCCGGAACGCCTTCCGTCACTACGACGCCGAGGAGTTCGGGGCTGGACCGGGCTGCCTCCGCGAACCCTCCCAGCCCTGCTACCGCCCCGAACCGGACGATGGAACTCTCATCCCTCAGTGCTTTAACCACCTCCGGCACGACGTCTTTGGCGGTGGCACCGAGTTGACCGAGGGACGACGCGGCCGCGGAGCGGACCATTGACTCCTCGTCCTCCTTCAGCGCCGCGACCAGCGCGGGGACGGCGTCCTTGGCCGCGGGACCGATGCGGCCCAGAGCGATCGCCGCGCGCCAGCGAAGGGGTTTCTCTTTCTTCTTCATCTCCTCCAATAAGTCCGGGATGGCGGTGGGGCCGATCAGGCCGAGGGCGTCTACGGCCGCGGCGCAGTTCTGCTCGTCCGAGAACGCCCGGATGAGCGCCGGGATGGCGGGCTTGGCGGCCGCCCCCATACGGCCCAGCGCGACCGCGGCCCTCTTCCGGGTGGCGGGGTCCTCGTGTCCCAAGAGTTCGATCCACGCGGAGAGGGGTTTGGTGTCGCTGGTTGGCTCGCCGCCGGCCTCGTGCGGGTCTGGCCCCGGGGGCGGAACGGCCCCGCCCTTCGGGGCGGGGGCGACTTCACCCGCACCCCGTTCCTGCTCGGGCGCGGGCTTGGCGGCCGGCTTGGTGCAGCCACCCGACGACGCGGCCAACCCGAGTAGCAGCACGGCGCGGACCATAGATCATCCTCCGGGTCATACCCGCATCGTCCGCTCTCCCGCCTGCTCGTGCAAGTGGGTAGGCCGGTCGCCCTCACCCGGGGAAGGAACCTCCCATGCCGCCGGTACCGCTCACGGCCGTCTTCGACGACCTCCCCGACCCACGTCGGCGGACCAAGAACAAGCTCCACCGTCTGGCCGACATCCTGGCCATCACCACGTGTGCGGTGATCGGCGGGGCCGAGACGTGGGAGGCCATCGCCGAGTACGGGCGGACCAAGGCCGACTTCTTCCGCCGGTTCCTCGCGCTGGAGCATGGCGTCCCGAGTGCCGACACGTTCGGCCGGGTGTTCGCCAAGCTCGCACCGGGGTCCTTCGCCCAGGCGTTCGGGCGGTGGATGGCGGCGGCGTGCGAGGCCACCGGGTTGGTGCCCGTCGCCATCGACGGGAAGTCGGCTCGGGCGGCCAAGCGGAACACGGCCACCGGGTGCCTGACCGTCGTCAGCGCGTGGGCCACCGAGAACCGCCTGGTCCTCGGCCAGGTCGCCGTCGACGACGGGTCGAACGAGATCGGGGCGATCCCCGACCTCTTGCGGACGCTGGACCTGTCCGGGGCCATCGTGACGATCGACGCGGCCGGGTGCCAGACCGAGAACGCTCGCCTGATCCGGTCCCAGGGCGGGCACTACCTGCTGGCCGTGAAGGACAACCAACCGACCCTCCGGGCGGCCGTCGAGCGGGTCGTCGAGGCGGCGTGCGAGGCGGACCTGGTCGGGATGGAGGGCAGCGAGGAGGAGGACGACGCCCACGGGCGGCACGAGGAGCGGTACGTCGGGGTGTTCAAGGACCCCGACGGCATCCCGCCCGAGTGGCCGGACGTGGCGGCGGTCGTGCAGGTGAACCGGGAGCGAGAGGTCGGCGGGGTGCGGACCTGCACCACCCACTACTACCTGACCAGCTACGCCGGGACGGCGGCCGAGTTGGGCCGGTGGGTGCGGGGCCACTGGGGCATCGAGAACGGCCTCCACTGGGTTCTGGACGTGGTCTTCCGGGAGGACCGGAGTCGCATCCGGGAAGAGAACGCCGGGGCCAACCTGGCGATGGTCCGGCGGGTCGCCGTGTCGCTACTCCGGCGGGCACCGGGCAAGGGGAGCGGGGTGACCAAGCGGCTCAAGGCCGGATGGGATGAGGACTACATGCTACAGGTGCTCCAAGGAATCACACCTCCTGTAGTGCGGTAACCCTGCGTCTACGGGAAGTTCCCTATCAACAGCATTGATCTCTTTGGGCAGAGGGGTACCTCGTGTTCAATCCCTTCAGCGAAGTGGCCGAGAGTGGCTCGGTCGATGCCGAGTTAGTGGCACAGGCAAAGAACGGCGACCGCACTGCGCTCGAACGGTTGATTCTGCGGCACCAGGCGTGGGTCTACAACATCGCCGTCCGCATGGTCTTCCACCCGCAGGACGCCGAAGAGGTGACCCAAGAGGTCCTCATCAAGGCTGTCACCCGGCTCAGTACGTTCCAGGGC
>DATLIF010000130.1:0-3672 GCA_035539575.1 Fimbriiglobus sp.
TCCACTACCTCACGAATCCCCACGGCTGCAGCTCCGTCGCCACTCAGCGCCGCGTGCGGACGTGGCTGCCACCGCGTCCTGCCGGTGGTGGTCTCTGACCCCCACACTCCGACGGCGAGGTGACGGCGACGGGCAGCACCGGCCGGGCGGGCACGGTCACGACAACGCGGTGACGAAGCCGATCTTGAAGAACGGCCACATCATCAGCCGCGGGCCCACCTGACGGACCGCCTTGATCCCGCCGTCCTGCGACAGCACGAACGCGACCGAGTTGTCCATGCCCGCTGCGAACCGGTAGGCCGAGCGGTGCCGCGTGCCGAACTCGGTGAACGGGACCGGCCGGGACGGCTCGCCCTCGGCCGTCTGCGCCACATGCACCGTGTCCGTCGCCGGGGAGGCTGCAATGACTTCGGCGCCGAACCCAATGATCCGTAGAGTGTCGGTCAGCACCACGGCCCCGTCCACTGCGCTCAGCGACGCGATGAACCCGGCGGCGTCTTTCGCCGCGTCCTCGCACTCCTGCTGGCGGTTGCCCAGAGCCTCCAGCTCCTGCAGGTCTTCGCCCTTCAGGGTCCGGCGCGACTGCAGCCGCTCGTAAGCGGCGTTGTGCCGCAGCCGCGCTTCCATGGCCGACACCAACGCGTCGCGCGGGCGGCCACTGGGCAGCACGTACTTGATCGACACCCGGCTCAACAGCCGTGGGTCGTCGTGCGTCATCTCCTCGGGCACGAACAGGAGCGTGCCGCCGTGCTTTAGGTCCGCAGTGTACAGCAGCAGCGACTCGACGAAAGTCTGGTGCGCCATCCGCAGCCCGTCGTCCTTGTCGGGCTCCTGGTCGATCTCCGCGAGCTGGCAGGCAATTCGGATGAACACGGCTTCGGCCGGCGCGAAGAACTCCGCGACCGGGCCGCGCATGAGTACGCTGTCGGTCGGGCTGACGATCTTCCCGTCCCGCAGGCGGAGTACCGGCCGGTCGCTGCGCGAGATGCTCAACTCGCCGGGCCGGGTGGACGACACGATGAGCGCCTCCGGCGAGGAGTGCCCCATCACCCGCTCGTGGCGCGCCATCACCGCCGCCCACCTGACCCGAGCGTGCGACCTGGAAGGGATCGACGGGCTGGGCCTCGGGCCGACCGAGCGGCAGTACCTCCATCTTGTCGCCGAGGGGGCAAGTCGCCTCAACGTCGTTTCTTCAATGCTTGGCCTGCCGACCCGCACTGTCGCCCAGGTGATCGAGCCGTACCTGCTTCGCACCGGGCTGGTCGTCAAGGATGACACCGGCCGACGGGAAGTCACCGCCAGGGGCCGGGATCACCTGTCCGCTTCCCGCCTGTCTTCAGTGAAGGAGTCGTCCGATGCGTGAACAAACTGTGTCCACGAAGGCCGTCGTCACCGTGAGCGAGATGGCCCGGATAGTCGGGCTGTCTCGGGCGAGGTTCTACGAGTTGGTTGAGGCCGGGGTGTTCCCGACCCCCGTCTACGATGCGTCCGCCCGGCGTCCGCTTTACGACGAGAAGCTGCAAGAAGCCTGTCTCACGGTGAGACGCAGGAACCTCGGGATCAACGGCAAGCCGGTCCTGTTCTACGCCCGTGGGCATCGGGCCACGACACCGACCGTCAGGCCGTCGAAGCAGCCGGTCGCCAAGCCGAAGACGACCATCGCCCACGCCGACCTGCTCGACGGGCTGGGTGCCCTCGGGCTGGTCGCCACCCCCGCCCAGGTCGCCGAGGCGGTCGCCGCCCTGTACCCGGCCGGAGTCAACGGCACCGACCGGGGGCAGGTGTTGAGGGACGTGTTCCTTCGCCTGAAGGCGTCGGGACACAGCGGATAGTGTCCGGTGATAAGTGCCATTACCCGCCCAGATAGCCGCCAGCAGCGTCCACATGCTGTCCGATTCCCGCCCGGAAAGCCGCCGGAACCCGGCGGATAAGGTGTTCGAGGCGGTGCCGGTCGGGGCGGGCGAGGCCGACCTGTTCCGGTCGTTCCTCGCCGCCCACGACTTCGCCCCGCCGACCGTGAAGGCGTTCGGCCTCGACGTGAGGAAGTTCGCCCGGTGGTTCACGGAATCCAACCGGGAGCCGTTCTCGGTGAAGCGGGTGACGACCCGAGACGTGAGCGACTTCCGGGACCACCTGCGTCGGGACGGCGGTCAGGCTGTCGCCACCGTGAACCGGGCGCTCGTGACGATCCGGCGGTACTTCAAGTGGCTGGCCGATCAGGGCCACGTCCCGGCAAACCCGGCCACAGCGGTGAAGGAGTTGAAGCGGCAACAACTCGCCCCGAAGGGACTCGACCGCTCCCAGGTGCGGAAGCTGCTCCGGGAAGTTGAACTGCGGCAGGACGTGCGGGCCAACGCCGTCTTCCACCTGTTGCTCTACACCGGCTGCCGGGTCGGTGACGTGGTGGCCCTCGAACTCGGCGACTTGATGCTCGCCGAGCGGTCGGGGATGGTTGTCTTTCGACAAGGTAAGGGCAACAAGCAGCGGAGTGTACCACTCCCACTCCCGGCCCGCCGTGCGATGCAGGCGTACATCGACACCCGCCCGCCGGTCGAGTCGCAAGTCGTTTTCGTCGGCGAGCGTGGGCCGCTGACGGATCGGGGCGTCCGCAACCTGTGCGACAAGTACGCAGCGGTCTGCGGGTTTCACATCCATCCGCACCTGCTGCGGCACACGATGGCCCACCAGTTCCTCGCCGACACCGGCAACGATCTCGTCGCCCTGGCCCAGATACTCGGGCACGAGAACCTGAACACGACGGCGAGGTACACGAAGCGAACCGATCAGCAGTTGGGCGAGGCGAGCGACAAGCTGAGCTACTGACAGCGGTCACGGGTCGCCCGGCTGAAGCCGCACCCGGAGAGTGCTTCGGCCCGCCGTGGTTGTGTCCCGGTCGGCATCGTGAGAGTCGCCTTGGTTGCCACCCAGGGCGGCATCACTGCCCGTCGGCTTGGGCGTCCGGCCCGGCCGTCTTCCCTCGGGCGGTGATCGCCCGCAGGTCGTTCTCGTGGGCCACCGCCCACGAGGCCAGTTCGTTGATGGGGTCGAGGAAGAGCAAACCCAAATCGGTGAGCCGGTACTCAGTCCTCGGTGGCACCACCGGGTACACCGTCCGCTCGATCAACCCCCGCCGCTCCAGCGACCGGAGCGTCTGGGTGAGCATCTTTTTCGTCACGCCCGGAATCCGCTTCTGAAGGTCACTGTACCGTTGCACCCCGCCGGACAGGACGAACAACACCGTCGCCGTCCAGCGGTCGGCCACCAGGTCGAACATCTGCCGCAGCGGGCAGTTCTCGTCAAGGACGCAGCGGGGGGGGTGGCGGTCAGCCAATTGAGGGATCCTTCGGGTGACTAGGGCACTTCCGGGTGCCTACTTGCTCGGCGGGCACCTCCCCCGGTATTGTGCCCCCACGCTCGCCCGGCCGCAACGCCCGACCCGAGGAGGATGACTCTTGCCCACGCCTTTCACTCCCGCCGACACCGCCCTGCTGCTCATCGACCACCAAGTCGGCACCATGCAACTCATCAAAAACCTGCCGCTCGACCTCGTGCGTCGGAACACCCTGGCCCTGGCGAAGACGGCCACCATTCTGAAAGTCCCGGTCGTCCTCACCAGTTCCCAGGAGGACCGGGTACAGGGGCCGCTCATGCCCGAACTCGCCGCCCTGCTCC
>DATLIF010000131.1:0-1888 GCA_035539575.1 Fimbriiglobus sp.
CTTCGAGGATGACCGTGGCCCCGCAGTAGAACTCCAGCCGGACGACCCCGGCCTCCAGTCGCAGTCGGCCGGGCGCCAGCGGCGCGCCGGGCCGGGTCGGCAGGGTGGACTCGCCCCAGACCGCCCCGGACGTGTGCATCAGGAGTGCCACGGTATCATCAGTCCGCTCGTCCTGGGCCAAGGCGCCGCCCGGCGACGGCGCCTGCGACCGCGGCCAGAGCAGGACCACGGTCAGCACGCCCGCCGCCAGCGCCCCGATCGCGAGATTCCAGCGCCGCCAGGGGCGGCGCGGCGCGGCGGGCGCGACCAGCGTCACCGGCTCCGGCTGCTCCCACTGGAGCAGCGAGTCGATGAGCATGTAGTCGAGGTACTGCTGCCGCCGGGCGGGGTCGTCCCGCAGCAGTTCGGCCAGCCGGGCCTCGTCAGCCGACGACAGTTCGCCATCGACCGCGGCCGCCAGCAGCCGGTCCAGTTCGCCCTGCGGCTCGTCCGGGGTGTTCATCGGTCACCGCCTTGCGTCAGGGACCGCTCGACGCAGCCCAGGAGTAAGAGCCGGATGCGGTGCAGGGTGACGCGGACTGACCCGATGGGCCGGCCCTCGGCCTCGGCCACTGCCCGCACCGAGCCGCCGCCGGCGTACCGGGCCGTGATCATTCGGCGGTGGATGGGGGAGAGCTTCGCGACGCACCGCCGTAGGGCGTCCAGCCGGTCGTCGAGCCGCTCGACCCGCTCGGCCAGGGTGTCGGCCATCTCGGCCAGCAGCGACTCGTCCAGGAACCGGTGCCGCTCGCGTCGGTGGCGCTTCAGGTGGGCGAGGACCTGAAGGTAGGCGACCTGGCAGGCCCAGGTCAAAAACGGACCGTGATCGTACTCGTGAGCCTTGCGGCAAAGGACGAGGTTGACCTCCTGGAGGATGTCCTCGGGCTCGGCCCACGGCCCGACCAGCGAGCGGATGTAGGCGAACAGCGGCCGCTGGGCCCCCGCGACTTGGGCCACGAATTCCTCGGACAGCGGCCCCTGGCCGCCGGGGTCTGAGCTGGGCCGTGTCGTGGGACTGAACCCCCGCGCCGTACGCATCCGGGTTCCTCGATCCGGGCGGCGGCCGGTCCCCGCGCCGCCGAAGAGTGAATAGCCGGAGGCTGGCCGGCGTTAACAACGATCTCATCCAATCAGGGAAGGGAACCCGACGGCGTCGGGCCATCAAGCTGCTGCGCTACGTCAGGACCGAGCCCGACACCGACACCGAGGTGAACGGCATCGTGAAGCTGGCGTTACCGGCTTACCGTCCTCCTCAGCGTAACTACCGCGATATGATGCTATGGAGCGAGACTAACACCCTACCGACCAACGCTGCAAACTCTTGGCCGATGCTATAATCCTCGGCGGGCGAGCGACGGTGGCTTTTCGGCTGTTAACCGGGACAGAGATAACCAAGCTGTGAACCAGCCCGCCAAACGCGAGCCCCGCCACCAGCCCCTAACGCGGGTCCGATCCGCCGCGACGGCGGGCGAAGCAGGAGCTGGTGGGTCGGGTCGCGAAACGCCGTGTTCCACCGCCGCCCCTAGATCTCGCCCAGACTTGACGTGTTGGTGCACCAGCCAGGCGAACAGGTACGCGGCATGCCGCCGGGGCGGGGGGTACGCCGCCACATCAACCACTTGTACGCAGCGAAGACGGCGGCGAGCGCAGACATGGTGGTCCTTGGTGGTAAGAGGTACTACCGGGGTCGGACCCGTGACCCCGGTTCCGGCGGCGAGCGCAGACATGGTGGTCCTTGGTGGTAAGACGGTCAGCAGCATGGTCCATGCGGGATGCGTCCTATGGGTCGACCCTGCCTTTAACCGGTTTACGGCGTGCCGGGAGTTCATAACCGGAATGAGGGCGGGGG
>DATLIF010000132.1:0-7035 GCA_035539575.1 Fimbriiglobus sp.
GTCGCCCCGATTGTCCTTGTAAACCGAGAACAGCGTGACCTCCTTGGCCCCGTCTCTCACGGGATAACGGGTGACCGTGTCGCCGTCATACCGCCAGACGCCAAAGCCACCGCTCGCCATCCACAAGACCCCCTTCGCGTCCTCGACGGCGGACATGAAGTACATGTGGTCGTCTCCGTTCGGGGCTTTCAGTCGGCCCACCCCCGGTTCCCTCCTGTACTTCATCAGGCCGCTCTCCGCATCCGGCACGTCCGGGCCTCGTACCGGGGGGTGAAGTCGTCGAGCGACCGGTACTCGAAGTTGCGGACGTTCTCGATGGTGACCGCGTCCCCGTCGCGGGTTGCGCGCGGCAGGACGGCGACGGCCGGCTCCCAATCGCGGTCGTGGCTCGGCTTCAGCCGGAGCCACCACGTCAGGAACATGGCCGTGGCCCCGAGCAGGGCGGCGAGCGGCTGCGACGGCGGCCGCCAGCGGGCGAACAGGGCGGCGACGCCGACGACCCACGCCGCCGCGGCCGGGAGGCCCCACCGACCGCCGCCGCAGACGTCGTAGTAGATCACGCCGGCCATCCAGAGCGTCACGGCCGTGGCGGCCGCGAGCGTCGGCGCGAGGACGACCCACTCCGGCATGCGGTCCATGACGGCTTCCGCTGGGGCCCTTGGCGCGGCCTCCGGAGAGCCGCGAGCACTGCCGTGCCAGGGTTACGCCGGTCGCACGGTGGTCGGGCCGGCGGTCGCCGGGGCCCGCCGCGCGAACCGCCGCCGGCCCCAGCCGATCAGGCACAACTGCCCCGCACCGACCCACAGCCACAGGGCCGTGTTGGCCACCGCCGCTGCGTACGCCCAGAACACGATCCGGTCCCGCCACTCGGCCGTCCGCCCGCGGGCGGCGGCGAGTGCCCGGCGGGCGTCGGTCAGGCCCTCGGCGAGCCGCTCCGACCCGGCCGCGGCCGCCCGCGCCAGCTCGACCACCTCCCGTGTCAGCCGGACCGCCGCGGCCGACTTCACGGCGTCGATCCGGGCCTGCGGGACGTTGAGCACCTCCGCCGCCCGGTCGATCGCGTCGGCCGCGGTCCGGGCCCGGCTGGGCTGCTCGACCTCCCCGCCGAGCTGGGTGACGACGTCCTCCGTCGCCCGCAGCCCCGCGGCCACCGCCCGGAGCGAGTCCGCCAGCGCCGCCGCCCGGTCGATCGCTGGGAGCAGCCGGTCGAGCAGCCGTTCGATCGCGGCCCGCACCCGGGGGAGTTCCGGGTTCTCGGCCGCCAGCTTCTCGGCTTCGGCGCGGGCCTCGGCCAGGTCCGCTCGGACGGCGGCCAGCCGGCCCTCCACCCGCTCCAGCCGCGCGTCCGCCTCGGACAGCCGAGGTCGCGCAGCCGGTCCGTCAAGGCCCGCTGGTTGAGGGCACTCTCCTGGTGGTGCAGCACCTGCTTGGGGCTGGACTGCCGCAGGTAGACGACGGCCCGGCGGTCGCAGTGGGTCGGGAGAATCTTGGTCGATCCGGTCATGCTCCACCTCCTGAGCGAGCACGCGGACGATCGCTTCGACGACGGCTCCCCGCGCCTCGGCGGTCAGGTGGCCCCAGACGTGTCGGCTCGTCAGTGTTCGCATGGCGGGTCCTCCGGGCGACCGGGGTAGCCTGGAAGACGCGGACGAGTCGTTCAACGGCCGTCGCGGTGAGAACAGCGGGTTCGGGCCGCGGGACCGAACCGCGATCGGTACAAGCCAAGGGGACGTAGACGATCTGGTCGTTGTCGAGCAGGACCTGGCAATGACGGACGTGAGCTTGCAAGGTGGCCAGCCCGACCAGCGTGAGAACCTGGTCAAACAGCGGGTGGGTCGGGTCGGTGACGGTGATTTGGCCCTCGCACGCCTCCGTCACCAGAGGGGTATTACGCGGGTCGAGGTTTGCCGGTCCCCGGGCTGCCGAGCAGGATCACCGACTCCCGCCGGTCGATGAACTCGCACCGCATCAACTCGGCGACGAGAACCTTGTTCAACGACGGCTGGGCGGCGAAGTCGAAGTCCTCCAGCGTCTTCACCGTCGGGAACCGGGCCGCCTTCAATCGCCGCTCGGCCGCCCGCCGCTCGCGGTCGAGCAGCTCCAGCTCGGTCAACTGGAGGAGGTACGCCAGGTGGTCGGCGTTGTCGGTGGCGCACCGCTGGGCCACCTTCTCGCACTCGGCCAGGACCGTCGGCAGCTTCAGCGCCTTCAGATGGTGCTTCAGGAGCACCGTGCTGGTCGTCTCGGTCTTCTTCACGACCCACCCCCTTCCCGCAGGGCGTGGTAGTCGAACGCCCCCGGCTTGCGCTCCAGCAGCGCCAGGTAGTGGACCGGGTCGAAGGTGACGCGCTCCTTGCCCCAGGGCCGCCGGTGCCGGGCCACCAGGTGATCCCGGCACACCACCCTCATCTCGTCCAACCCGCCGACTACGGTGACCAGGTGGTGGGCGTAGGCCGTCGGGACCGAGTAGTCGTTCCCGTCGAACCGGACCAGCGACAGCGAGTTGGCCTGGGCCAGTTCGACACGCCGGGGCTCGAACCCGCTCGCCGGCAGCGGCCGTAGGGCGCCCCGCTCGCCGGCCAGCAACTCCTCCTTCGGCTGGTCCTTGCCCCGGACCCGCCGGGCCAGGTCCCGCCGGCACCGCTCCTCCAGCGCCGCGTTGAGCGCCTCCCACGAGTCGGCCTCGGGGACGGGGACCAGGAAGTTGCGGCGGGCGAACCCGACCATCGCCTCGACATGCCCCTTCTCGTTGGGCCGCCGCACCCGGCAGAACCGGTAGGCGAACAGGTAGTGGCTGGCCAGCCGCAGGAACTCCCGGGTCGGGGTCCGGCCCCATGACCCCGTGATGGCCGCGACGGCGACCTTCGAGTTGTCGTAGCTGATCCGCGTCGGCACCCCGCCGAAGTAGTCGAGTGACCGGGCGTGCCCGTCCTGGAACGACTCGGTGCACTCCTTGGGGTACGCCCGGACGAAGAACGCGTCCGAGTGCGGCAGGGTCATCACGAAGAACGCGGCCGTCACCCGCTCCCCGGCCACCACCACCTCGGCGTGCCCGAAGTCCACCTGGGCCTCGCCCGGCGGGTGGGCCAGCGGGACGAACACCTCGGCCTGCGTCGTCCGCCAGTCGTGGACGGCCGCCCGGACGATGCTCTCGCACCCGGTGTACCCGTGCTCCTCGCGGAGCCGGTCGAAGATCCGTCGGGCCGTGTGCCGCTGCTTCTTCGGGGCCTGCCGGTCGGCCGCCAGGATCTGATGGATGACGGGGAGGAACGGCCCGAGGGCGGGCTTCGCCCGGGGGCGCTTGAACTGGTACCCCGGGGGCTCCTCGTGGGCCAGGATCTTCTTGAGCGTGTCCCAGTGGAGGTGGTACTCCCGACATGCCTCCCGCTTGCCGATCTCGCCGGCCAGTACCCGCCGGCGGACCTCGACCCAGATCTCCATGTCGGTGAACACTCCTGCCTCCTGCCGTCCGGCGTCGGATCACGGGCGTGATCCCACCGTACGACAGGGGCGAACAGGAGCGTCACGCGTTTCGGTCGGCAGCCGCCGGGCCACCCGTTGGCCCGGCTAAACCAGAGGGCTGCGACGCCGTCCTCGCCATGCGCCTCAACGTTCGATCAGCGTTTACAAGCGATCTATGCAAGGCCCTTCGTTATCAATACTCAGGGCGATTATTGGCCGCACCGCGACTTCACGCGGACATCCGGACGCTGTGGCGTCCGAGGTCGGCATGGTACGGACGACGCCTGTCCGGAGGAGCCGCAGACTGGGATCGTGCGGACGTTCCTCCACGCCGAGCAAGGCCATCGTATCCGAGCAGGGTGAAGGTGTCGGCGAGGTATACCGTTACAGGCTGACCCGGTCGCAACCGGTGCAAGAAGCACTGGTGTCATGGTGAACGCCGGGAGGAGTAGGCGAAGGTATCTCCTGCCCAGCGGTCGGCGTGATCGGAGACTACCAGCCTCTCTGTGCTCGCAACTACTTTAGTTCCACTTCCCGTGGGAGCTGCAACAGTAGGTCTTGGAGTTCATCAGGGTCCACCGGTTTGACGAGGTGCCGGTCGAATCCAGCCTCCTTCGACCGTCGCCGGTCCTCCTCCTGGCCGTAGCCGGTCATGGCGATCACCGTCATTCCAGCGTAGGCCGGGTCCTGTCGCAGTCGGCGGGCAACCTCGTACCCATCCATCCGCGGTAGCCCGATGTCGAGCAGGACCACGCGCGGGCGGAAAGCCAAGGCCGTCTCCAGGGCCGCCGGACCGTCGTGGGCCGTCCGCGCGATGTGGCCAGTCAATTCCAGTAGCATCGCCAGGCTCTCGGCCGAATCGACGTTATCGTCGACTATCAGGATGCGGTGGGAAATGGTGGGCGGGGCTCGCGCGGTCACCGCCTTGCGTTCGTCGTTCCGTGGAAGGTCAGCGGGTAGGGCCGGCAGGCGGACGACGAACTCACTCCCTCGGCCCGGCCCTTCGCTGGCCGCGTGGACGCTCCCGCCGTGCAACTCGACCAGGCTGCGGACCAGCGTCAGCCCGATCCCTAGCCCGCCCTGCGACCGGTCCAGGGTGCGGGCCACCTGGGTAAACAGGTCGAACACCTGCGGCAGCATCTCGGCCGGGATGCCGATGCCATTGTCCCGAACGCCGACGACAGCCTCGTCCCCTTCCCGGAAGGCGGTTAGCCAGACGTGGCCACTCTCCGGGGTGTATTTGGCGGCGTTGGTGAGGAGGTTACCCAGGACCTGGATGACGCGGGTCAGGTCGGCGTGGAGGTGGACGGGTTCGTGAGGGACGGACACGCTCAGCTCGTGCCCGCGGGCGTCGATCAGTGGCCTGGCGGACTCGACAGCTCGGGCCACCACGTCAGCCAGTTCCACCCGCTCGATCCGAAGGTTCACCTTGCCGCGGGTAAACCGCGAAACGTCCAGCAGGTCGTCGACCAGGCGGGACATATGGGCGACTTGCCGGCCCATCATCTCCCCCATCCGCTCGACCAGGGAGTCGCCCATGCATTTCATTCGGAGGACCTGAAGCGCATTGCGAACCGGGGCCAGCGGATTGCGGAGTTCGTGGGCCAACATGGCCAGGAACTCATCCTTCCGCTGGTCGGCCGACGCCAGTTCCTGGACCCGCAGACGGAGTTCCCCCTCCAGCCGCTTCCGTTCGGCAGCCATCCCGAGGACATCGGCCAGGGCCTGGGCGAACTGTACCTCTTCGGCCGCGAAGCGCTGGCGGGCCCGGGTGGCGGTCGCCGAGTCGAGCGCGGGCGGGGTTGGCTCGGTCCAGCCACTTCCGGCCACGGCAGCCCACGGCTCCCCGTCCGACAGGAGTTCGAGGACTTCCGTGAAGTTCGCCCCGAGGATGTCGCGGATGTGGCCAGCGGCCTCCCTGGCGACGTCGGCCATCTCGCCGCCGGCCAGCGCCCGCCGGGCGACCGCGGCGAGGGCGGCCTGTTGTCGGGCGCGGGACCGCAATTCGTCCTCGAACGCTACCCGCTCCGAAACGTCCTCGATCACCGTGAGGGTGCCGCAGACCTCCGGCCCCTCCACCAGCGGAACGACCCGGGCGGCTTGCTGCATCCGGGCCGGCCCGGCCCCGCCGACGGGGAGCGGGAGGACATACCCGTGAAGCCGCTGGGACAGGATCGCCGTCTGCCCGGCTAGGGCCTGGTGGTAGTACCTGTCCAGCCGGCGGCCGACCAGTTCGGGGAACAGGTCGAACAGGGGTCGGCCGAGGATCTCACCGGCCGTCAGCCCGCTCCGCCGCTCCAGCCATAGGTTCCAGCCGGTCACGATCAGCCGTGTGTCCGTGGCCAGCAAGCCCCAGTCTCCGATGCGATCGAGCTGGTCTACGAGCCCCGACTCCAAGCCCATCTGATCCCTCCACCCGTCCGCCGATGTCTGGTAATCAGTCGCCGTTCCGGCTCGGGCCCGCTTGACCCCCCGCCTCATCCGCCCACTCTTCGACTACCCGGACGAACTGCTCCAGGGAGCTGACCCCGAGGACCATGACCATGCACCCGGTCACCTCGCTCGCCCGCACCCGGAACTGCGCCCCGACCAGCAGCGAGTGGCGGAGCGCGTCGTGGCCGATGACCAGGGAGTCGAGCATCGACCCGAGGGTGTCCAGGTGCAGCCGGGGGACGGCGAACGTGAACCGCACGTGCAGCAGGTCCCCGAACACCCCCAGGCAGGCGTTGAGCAGGATGTTCCCGACCTCGGACAGGACCTCCCGGGCCGAGGCCCCCATCTGCCGGGTCGGCGCCCCGGCATCGGTCAACAGGTCCACCAGCTTGGCCGCCCCGTCCACGTTCAGCAGCAGGAAGGCGTCTCCGGACACCGGCCCACCGAAGATCTGGTGGACGGTCGCCACGTCCCCGTGGACGAAGCGGCCGAGGGCCGGAAGCAGGTCGGCGATCGGGTGGGCCGACACCTCGGGGACGGACAGCTCGACCCGGTTGCCGGTCAGCTCCGACAGCGCCGCGGCGGTCCGGGAGAACGCGATGTTGACTAGCTCGGTTACGGCGTCCTTCTGGTCGGCAGTGAGGATCACTGAGCACCCCCCCGCACGACAAGGGCCGCGTCCACGGCCTGGAGAACCGTTCCGGAGGTGAGCGGCTTGGATACGAACCCCACCGCCCCGCCGGCTCCGGCCAGCGTGCGGGTCGAGGTCTGGACGTCGGCGGTAACCATCACGACGCGGGCTTCGGGGTCCATCGCCCGGAGCTGTCCGAGGACCTCCAGCCCGTCCATCCCGGCCATTGTCACGTCGAGCAGGACGAGGTCCGGCCGGTCCAGGGCGTAGCTCTCCAGAGCTGCAAGACCGTCGGCCACGTCCACGACGGAGTGCCCTGCCTCTTCCAGGATTCTCCGGGAGATCCGCCTGGATAACGACGAGTCGTCCACGACCAAGAGTTTCGCCATCAAAGCGCCCCCAGGATTGCCTCGGCCATCTTATCGAGCGGCACCGTCTGGTCGCTCAGCCCGGCCTCGGCGACCGACCGCGGCATGCCGTAGACGACGCACGTTTCCTCGGCCTCGGTG
>DATLIF010000133.1:0-16475 GCA_035539575.1 Fimbriiglobus sp.
GGTCTACAAGTCCGTGTCGGACATCCCCCGCGCGACGCTCGATCGGGTGACGGTCTACCTGCCGCCGGCCGTGGGGATGCGGGTGCTCGACGAGTTCGCCGGCAGGCCGGTCGGGGAGGTGTACCTGAACCCCGGCGCCGACGCGCCCGAGGTCGTCGCTAAGGCGAAGCAGCTTGGCCTGAACGTGGTGATCGGCTGTAGCATTCTCGCCGTCGGCGCCCAACCGGACCAGTTCCCGGACGAGTAGCCGGCCGCTGAAACAACTCCTCCCCGCGGCGGGTAGTATCATAACCGGGTGCCGGGGTCGTCCGGCCCCGCCCGCCCCAGACTTTTCCGGAGAGGATCTCGCATGTTCCGTCGCTTGCTGGCCGGGGCCGTCCTGGCCGCCGGTCTGGCCGCCCCGGTCCGGGCCGCCGAGGTGGACCCGCTGCTGCCGGTCGAGACCGAGTCGATCCTGTTCGTCAACGTCCGCCAGGTGCTCGAGTCGGAGCTGATCAAGAAGTATGCCCTCGGCCAGATCAAGCAGGCCCTGGAGGGCAACGACGCCAAGAAGATGCTCGAGAAGCTGGGCCTGGACCCGCTCAAGGACGTGGACCGCGTGACCGCCGGATCCTGGGGGAAGGACAAGGAGGACATGAACGCGGTGTTCATCGTCCGCGGCAAGTTCGACCCGGAGAAGCTGTTCAAGGCCGCCCAGGAAGAGGCGAAGAACAACGGCGACAAAATCGCCATCGTCGAGGACGGCAAGTACAAGCTGGTCAAGCTCACCGTGGACAACTCGCCCAAGCCGATCTTCGCGGCGGTGGCCGACGAGAAGACGATCGTCGCGGCCACTGACAAGAAGCTGGTAACGGACACGCTCGGCACGGCGGAGAAGGGGGCCAAGCCGCAGCTCAAGAAGGAGCTGGCCGAACTGCTGCTGAAGCAGGACGAGAAGGCGTCCCTGTTCGCCGTCGGGCTGACCGAGGGGAAGACCGGCGACGTGCAGATCCCGCCCGGCCTGCCCGGAGTGGACCCGGCCAAGCTGCAGAAGCAACTCGAGCACCTCAAGAGCTTCGCCATGACCGTCCGGCTGACCCAGGACGTCAGCCTGGAGGTCGCGATGGGCATGAAGGACACCGACGCGGCCGACGACTTCGGGGCCTCCGTCGAGGGCCTGCTCGGCACGGTCAAGCAGTTCCTGCCGCTGGTCGCGGGCCAGCAGCCCAACGCCAAGCCGCTGCTCGACGAGGTCAACAAGACCCTCAAGAGCAAGGTCAAGGAGAAGGACGTGACCGTGACCCTGTTACTCTCTTCCGAGGCGATCGGCAAGGCGGCCGGCGGCGGGGACGAGTAAGCGGTACTGAGTACTCGATGACCGCCCGCCGGCCGATCCGGCGGGCGGTTCCCGTTTCCGGGGGGCAGTACAATGGGCGAGACCTCGGGAGACTGACCATGAGCCGACTGACCACGGTGGCCTCGTTCGACCTCGCCGCGAAGGCCGAGCTAGCGCGAAACGTTCTGGAGGAGGCCGGTATCGATGCGGTGCTGACCGACGCGGAGATCGTGGCCATGGACTGGCTGATCTCCAACGCGGTCGGCGGGATCAAGGTGCAGGTGCGGGAGGAGGACGCCGAGCGGGCGGCCGAGGTGCTGGCCGGCGAGTTCGGCGAGGAGGCCGGGCTGGCGTCGGAGGACCTGGACGAGGACGAGTTGACCCGCCAGGCGCTGGCCGAGCCGCGGGAGGACTCCGACGACGAGCCCGAGACCGAATGACCCCGCACCCGGACGATACGATCGTGGCCCTCTCCTCCGCCCCCGGTCCGGGGCCGCGGGCGATCGTCCGCGTCACCGGGCCGAAGACGCGCGAGGTGGTGGCGAAGGCGTTCGTCGGTCAGCCGGCGAGCGGGGGGCGTCAGCCCCCTGCTCGCCGGGTTCTCGTTCCGGGCATTGTCCGTCTCACCGGCGTCCACGCGCCGTTGCCGGCGGACCTGTACCTGTGGCCGGCGCCGCACACCTACACCGGCCAGGATCTCGCCGAGTTGCACACGATCTCGTCGTCGCCGCTGGTCGAGCGGCTGATCGCCGACCTGCTCGCCACAGGCGCGCGCGCGGCACGGCCCGGCGAGTTCACCCTGCGGGCGTTCCTCGCCGGCAAGAAGGACCTGCCCCGTGCGGAAGCCGTGCTGGCGGTCATCGAGGCCGGGACCGACGCCGACCTGAGGCGCGCGCTCGCGCAATTAGCGGGCGGCGTCACCCGGCCACTGGAGCGGCTGCGCGAGGATTTGCTGAACCTGCTGGCCGACGTGGAGGCGGCGCTGGACTTCGCCGACGAAGACATCGAGTTCGTGGCCCGGCCGGACGTGCTGACCCGCGTCGGCGCGGGGATCGCCCACCTGACGAACCTCCGCCGGCAACTCGACGACCGCGCGGTGAGCGGCCGGCCGGTCCGGGTGGCGATCGTTGGCGACCCGAACGCGGGCAAGAGCAGCCTGTTCAACACCCTCGCCGGTTCGCCGGCGGCGCTGGTCAGCGACGAGGCGGGGACGACGCGCGACTACCTGACGCGCGCGCTGGACCTCGACGGGGTGCCGGTCGAGTTGATCGACACGGCCGGCTGGCAGCATGCGCACGACACGATCGCGGAGCAGGCGCAGCGGCTCGGCCGGGAGCAGGCCGGGCGGGCGGACGTGGTGCTGTGGTGCGTGCCGGCCGGCGAGCCGTTTAACAAGGTCAACGAGGTGACGCTGGCCGCCGCCGGCGCGGAGGTGATGCGGGTATGGACTAAAGCAGACACGAGACACGAGACACGAGACACGAGCAGCTACTCCGATCTCGTGTCTCGTGTCTCGTGTCTCGTGTCTGTCATGACCCCCGGCGGCACCGACGCCCTCCGTGTCGCCCTGACGGAGCGGGTCGCCGCGCTCGCGCGTCCGGCACTGGCCCCGAGCCAGAGCCGGTGCCGGGGGCACGTCGAGGCGGCGACGCAGGCGCTCCGTCGCGCCCACGAGCACGCCCTGAACGACGACCCGCCGGAGCTACTGGCGCTGGCCCTTCGGGAGGCACTGGAGCAGATCGGCGAGATGGCCGGGACAGTCCACACCGACGACCTGCTCGACCGCATCTTCAGCCGGTTCTGCATCGGCAAGTAGCCGGATCAGTATGGCGTTCCGCTTTCGCGGGCCGCCTTCAGGGCGTTCGCGTACCACTCCAGTTCAGCGAAGAACTTCGCAGCCGCCCTCCCCGGCCGGTCGCCGGTCGGCCGGCCGTCCTCGGTCAGCATCTCGTGCGCCTTCGGGAACGGCAGGATCGACGGGATGCTGGACATCCCCATCTCGGCGAGCATGGCCCTCAGTTGCACCGCCGCCCGCACCCCGCCGAACGCCCCCGCCGAGTAGCACGCGATCGCCGACGGCTTGAAGAAGTACTCCTCCAGGAAGTGGTCGAGCAGGTTCGACAGGGCCGGCGGGACCGAGTGGTTGTACTCGCCCGACACGATCACGTAGGCGTCGGCCGCCTTGACCACACCGGCCAGCCGCTCCAGCGTCTCGGGCGCCTGCCCGGGGTCGTACTCCTTGTACATCCGGTCCAGAAGCGGCAGCGCGAACTCGATCGGGTCCACCAGGGTGACGTGGTGGCCGCGGTCCGTCAGTGCGGTGACGGCGTACCGGGCCACCCGGATGCCGATCCGGTCGCGGCGGACGCTGCCGAGGATCACCGAGACGTTCAGCGGCATGGGTCGCCCTCGTATACGGTAAGCGAACCTCCCGGTGCCCAGTCGAACACAACGAGGTCCGCCGGCTGCCCCGGCTCAATGGTAGACACGGGCAGCCCCAGCAACTCCCGCGGTCGGGCGGTCGCCATGTCCACCGCGTCCGCGAGGCTCACCCCGGCCATGCGGATCACGTTGCCCACGCACACGTCGGTGAAGCACCCGGACCCGGCCAGGAACGGCGTCCCCGGGACGACGATCTTGCCGCCGGGCAGCACCTCCAGTTCCTGCCCCCAGTCGCGATAGCGGCCCGGCGGCAGCCCGGCGAGGCTGCCCGCGTCGCACGTCAGCAGCAGCCGGGCCGGCGTCTTGACGCGGACCACGCACTTGACCACGCTCGCCGGCAGGTGGTGCCCGTCGCTGATGATGCTCGCCCAGAGCCGGTCCTCGGCGAGCTGGTCCCAGAGGTAGTTCGGGTGTCGCGGCAGCACCGCGTGCGCGCCGTTGCCCAGGTGGGTGCTGGTCCGCCCCCCGGCCGCGACTGCGTCGCGGATCTGCTCGCCGGTCGCGGCGGTGTGACCGATCGCCACGACCACGCCGGCCGCGACCAGTTTCTCGATGAACACCACCGCCCCCGGCCGCTCCGGGGCGAGCGTGACCATGCGGATGCGCCCGCCGGCCGCGTCCTGCCAGCGGCGGAACTCGTCCCAGTCCGGGTCGCGGATGTGTTCGCGCGGGTGGGCCCCGCGCGGCCCGTCCTCGCCCGACAGGTACGGTCCTTCCAGGTGGAACCCCGGTATCCGACGGCTCAACTCCGCGTCGGCGTCGAGTGCCCGGGCCACGGTGGCGAACCCGTGCCGTAGCGCATCGAAGCTGCCGGTGATGAGGGTCGGGCAGTACGCCCCGATCCCGTGTCGGCGGCACTCGGCCGTGACCGTGTGGACCTGCTCGGCGGTGAGCGTCGGGGAGTTGAATCCGATGCCCAGACAGCCGTTGATTTGCACGTCGAAGAAGGCCGGTGCGACCCATTGCGTCGGGTCGCGGTCGGACGGCGAGACGGCGGTGATCCGGCCGGCGTTGGCGGTGACGGCCAGCGGCCGACCGGTGGAGTAGTGGCGGGCGTGGAGTATGGTCGGCATGGCCCCAGGGTATGCCGGTCCGGGCCTGTCGGGAAGCGGGTACGGCTGAGTCATCCCCAGTGACCCGGCCGAGTGCAGCGACGTGACGGTCGGTCGGCGGATGTGGGGCCGGATCGCCGAGCCGCCCGAGCGGCAGCTCGAGGAAGTCGTTCGGGCGACACTACTATCCGTCGGAAACTGGGGATGACTCAGGGCGTGACGCCATTGCGATAACACATCCCAGGGGCTACAATCGCGCAATTTGGTAGTAATTCCGCGAGGATCAAGGGGACTCGGACGTGAGCGACTCCGAGAATCAACCATCCTCCGAACCGTTGCCCGGGACAACTGCGGAGTTGACAGGTGTTCCAGGCTGGTCCAGCTACGCCGACTTAGAACATCCGCAGACCATCGGTCGCTACCGCGTCGAGCGGCTGCTGGGCTCGGGTGGTTATGGGCTTGTCTACCTCGCCCACGACGACCAATTGCGCCGCTCCGTGGCAATCAAGGTGCCACAAGGCAGCCTCGTTGCTCGACCCGAGGAAGCCGAATCCTACGTTCGTGAGGCGCGCACGGTCGCCAACCTCGATCACCCACACATCGTCCCTGTTTATGATGTCGGAAGCACCGAACGCTTCCCCTGTTTCGTCGTGTCCAAGTATGTGGACGGCACGGACCTCGCCAGGACGCTGAAAACGTTGCGGCTCCCGATTCCAGAGGCTGCGGGCCTGGTGGCGACGGTGGCCGAAGCGTTGCACTACGCTCACGAGCAGGGTCTGGTACATCGTGACATCAAGCCAAGCAACATCCTGCTTGACAGGAGCGGCAAGCCGTTCGTCACGGATTTCGGCCTGGCCCTGCGAGAGGAGGACGTGGGCACAGGGCCGCGCTACGCGGGCACGCCTCACTACATGAGCCCGGAGCAGGCCCGAAGCGAAGGGCATCGCGTGGACGGGCGAAGCGACGTCTTCAGTCTTGGTATCGTCTTCTACGAGTTGCTGGCCGGGCGGCGGCCGTTCCGCAGTGATTCAAAGACTGAAGTGCGCCAGGAGATCCTCAGCAAGGAACCTGACCCACTCCGCCAGCTCATCCACGCCATCCCGAAAGAACTTGAGCGCATCTGCTTCAAGGCGTTGTCCAAGCGGGCCTCCGATCGTTACGCGACAGCGCGGGACATGGCTGACGACTTGCGGCATTTCCTGGCAGCATCGGCCGCGGAGGGGTCCACGGTCACGGCCGACGATCTCCACCAAGCGGAAGCGAGCGCACCAGCGGCCGGCTCACTCCCGACGCCCACTGGCTCGCAGGCAATCAAGGTCGTGCCAAAGGGACTGCGCTCTTTCGATGCGTCTGACGCGTACTTTTTTCTTCACCTACTGCCCGGACCTCGCGATCGGGACGGGCTGCCGGACGCCATTCGGTTCTGGAAAAACCGCATCGAGGCCGCGGATGGCGAGGGCACTTTTTCCGTGGGGCTGATCTACGGCCCTTCGGGCTGTGGCAAGTCGTCGCTCGTGAAGGCTGGACTGTTGCCGGTACTGGCAAGATCGGTGACGGTAGTCTACGTTGAGGCGGCCGGCGACGAAACCGAAGCCCGCCTGCTCAAGGGTCTGCGGCGACTTTTCCCCGGGCTTCCCGGCAACCTCGATCTCGTCGAAACGCTCGCGGCCCTGAGGCGCGGCCGGTCCCTGAAGCCGGGCCAGAAGGTGCTATTGGTGCTCGACCAGTTCGAGCAATGGTTGCACGCCACGCGCAATGAGAAGGATACAGAACTGGTGCGAGCGCTGCGGCAGTGCGACGGCAGGGGATTGCAAGCGGTCGTCATGGTGCGGGACGATTTCTGGCTTGCGGTCAGCCGCTTCATGCAGGAGTTGGAGATTCGCGTTCGTGAGGGGGAGAATTCCCGACTGGTCGATCTTTTCGACCCGCTCCACGCCCGCACCGTACTGGCCGCCCTCGGCCGCGCCTACGGCTGCTTACCCGACGACCCCGGTCAACGCACCAGGGAGCAAACCGCCTTCATCGACCAGGCCGTCGCCGCCCTGGCACAGGAGGGCAAGGTCATTTCGGTGCGCCTCGCGTTATTCGCCGAACTGATGAAGGGGCGCCCGTGGGTGGTGGCCAGCCTCAAGGAGGTTGGCGGCGTCGGCCGCCTCGAATCGACGTTCTTGCGGGAAACGTTCTCTGCCACCACGGCGCCCGTCGCGCACCGCTACCACCAGCAGGCGGCCCGCCGCGTTCTGAAGGCGCTGCTCCCGGAACCCGGCAGCGGGATACGAGCCGGCTCGCAGCCGCGCGAGCGACTGTTGGAGGTGTCCGGCTACGCGATGCGGCCGGCGGCGTTCGAGGACTTGCTCCGGATTCTCGACTGCGACCTGCGTTTGATCACGCCGACCAGCACGGACGGGCAAACGATCAACCCGGACGATGCGGACACCCCGGGACGGATGGCATCGGCCGGGCATCACTACCAGTTAACGCACGATTACGTGGTCCGATCCTTGAGAGACTGGCTGGACCTGGAAGACAAGCAGACTCCGAGCGGCCGGGCGGCAATTTGTTTGCGGCGGCGGTCGGAGAACTGGCAGGTAAGTCCTGAGAACCGGCAGTTGCCGCTCCTGTGGGAGGCGATCAGTATCGAGTTGCTGACACGGCGCACCACCTGGACACAACCCGAGCGTCGTATGATGCGGAGGGCGTGGCGCTACCACTGCGGGCGCGTGGCCATGTTTGCCATCCCCCTGGCCCTCGTGTGTTGTGCGCTGGCTGCCTGGCTCCACGCGCAAGCGAAAGCCAACAACCTGCTCAACGCCAGAGCGAAAGCGGTTCCCCAGGCGATCGAGGACCTGCGCCCGTACCGGCTCATTGTCACGCCGACCCTCCGCCGCAACGCGCTCGACCCGGCGCAAGATCCCATGCGGCGGCTGCACGCCGCGGTCGCGCTGGCGGCAATGGGACGGCCGGAAACGGACGTGGTCGTCATTGAGGCGGCGGCCGCGTCACAGGACGAGCGCGATAACATCCACGCCGCGCTCTCGGCGGATGCCGCCGAGGCCAGGCGTTCCCTCGCGCGGCACTTTGCCCGAATCGGGACGAGCGACCCGAACGCGGATCGAGCACGGGCGGTCACCGCACTGCTGGCGCTAAATCTCGGGGATCCGGGGCCGGCAGTCGAGATAACCCGGCTCGATGCGACCCCTGCGGATCGCGCGCTCTTTATCGAGCACGTCCCCGACTGGTTGAACTGGACGGAGGAGCAGATAGACGCCCTCGCCGCGTCGCTGCCGGCGGAGCTGCGCTCGGCACTCTGTGCCGGGCTGGGCCGGTTGGATCTCGGCTCTCTCCCCGCCGACCGTGCGAGCCGCATCCGGGAAGTGGTCAGCACCCTGTATCAGCGAGCGCCGGACGCGGGGACTCATGGCGCCGCACTCTATGCCCTGAAGGCCTGGAAGGAACCGCGGCCCGCGCCGGAAGGCCTGGTTTTGGCTCAAAAACAGGGTCATTACGAGTGGTCGGATAACTCGCTGAACATGACAATGGTACAAATTCCGGGCGGCCAGTACCGCCGCGCCGACCCCGGGGCGAAGGTTCCGGTCTCGCGCACCATTGCCGTCGCATCATTCCTGCTCAGCGATTGCGAAGTCAGCACTGAAGCCTATTCACGCTTTCGAGAGCAGGCCCGTCAATTGGCAGACTGGGGGTACGATCCGCAGGTCAGCCCTAGCGCGGAGCACCCGGTCAACAGCGTGAGCTGGGAGGACGCCGTCCTCTTTTTGAACTGGTTGAGCCACCGGGAAGGGTTGCCAGAGTATTACGAAAAGCGCGGCGGTACCTGGTTCGCCCCCCAAAAAGATGGCAACGGCTATCGCCTGCCGACCGGAGCCGAGTGGGAGTACGCGTGCCTCTGCGGTTCCACCTACGCCTACGCGTTCGGCGATGGTGTCGAACTACTGGATCGCTACGCCATCTTTGGGTCCGAGTACCGCACGGCCAGATGCGGCAGCCGGTTGCCCAACGGCTGGGGGCTGTTCGACATGCACGGCAACCTCTGGGAATGGTGCGACGACTTGCTCGGACCGGACGGGGAGGAATTGACGCACCCGCGGGCCGAACCCATGACCGAGGAACTGCGCGTCATCCACGGAGGCGCTTTCGACAACCCCGCCCGAAATCTCCGCGCCACACATCGCCAGGGTCTCGCACCAGACAAGCGGCTGAACGGCGTTGGCTTTCGCGTGGCACGGTCCATCCCCTCACAGCGCTAACGGAACAAACGGAACACTTAAAGTACCCGCGGTTCAGGTTCACCAGGTCCGTCGCGGCTGACAAACAGTTCGCGGATCTCCCGATCCAGGGCCACCGACAGCTTATTCAATCCGAACCAGTGCACGATACGGGCGTCGGGATGGAGGTCGCGAATCGAAGCCAATACGCTCCGGTGGTTGCCGACGGCGTGGCGCAGGACATCCGACACCGGCTTCGCGGGGTAGTTCCACGTTTGGTCCGTCGTCACGGAGTCTGTCAGTCCCGTCTTGCAGATCGCCCACACCAGGGCCCCCTGGTCGTACCAGCGCAGAAGGTGCCTGTGCCCTTCGTTTCGGATCGCCCATTCCACCGCGTACAGCCAGGCGTCCAGCAGCGGCCGGTCGCGTTGGCGGTCCAGGCCAATGACGCCGTTGTTGATCTCGACCTCCCGGTGCCCGGGATCGGCGATGGGCAAGAAGTCGTATAGGCGGGGATGATTCCGCCCACTTCCGGGGCAAACCTCGGGCAGCAGCAGGGGCCCCTCCCCCACGCACGAGAACGCGTCGGCCACAGAGTCCAGCACCACGCAGTCTGCGTCGAGCCACAGCATGCGGTCGAAGGGCGCGTCCAGGAGGTAGGTCGGCTTCAGCCACGCCTGCCAGCGGTGCGACCCAACGAACCGGGCCATGGCCGGGGTCAGCGGCGGCAGCGGACGACACTTCACATTGGGTTGGCTCAGGCACCACTGGAGTTCGTGAGTCGCCAGGCCCAGGTCGTAGACGACCACGGGGAAGTCGTTGCAGTCCTGCAGTGAGAGGATGAGGAACTGGAGGTCGCGGAAGATCGGCGAGTCGCCCGCCGTCACAATGCCGCGGCGTGACGCCGGCGCGGCAAAGGCGAGGTGCCACAGGCGCTCAAGAAGTCCGGCCACCTCGGGGTGCGAGCGAGCCCGCTCCAGCGTCCGCTGGTACACTCCGCGCGGTCGGCTGAGGACTAGTCGCCGCGCGACCGCGAACATCGAGCCGGCGTGGCAGGCGGCGACGTCCGGGGTGTCCAACGACCAGTCTGCGCAAATCTCCGCCAGCAGGCGGCTCTGACCGCCCGGCAGGCTGCCGAGGTCCTCGACGAGCAGTTCCTCGCCCAGCGCGAGAAACGAAACGTCGCCTGGCAGGCCGCGCACCCGGTCCGGGATCCACGGATAGCGGGCGGCCCCGTCCTCGGGGAGGAAGACCGTAACGTCCGCGAGGCGGTCGTAGTTCTCGCAGACGTGTCGCAGGTAGCCAATCTCCGCACGGCCGGGGGAGTTCACGACGGTCGGGGCGGGAAACGCCGCGGACCCGGGCCACGGGAGAGAACCACCCGACCTGTTCGCGATGACGACCTCCACCGCTGCCCGCGCCGGAGCGGTCATTTCTCTGCCCCGTCGTTGACGTGCATGATCTCGTACAAGGTCTTCGTGGCCTGGAAATGAAGTACGACTTCGGCCCTCTCCAGTTTGAAGGCGTCGAGCGACAGGGAGACATTTTCGATCTTGGATAAGTAGACGAGGCGGATCGTCCCGTGCTCGTTCATGCCGACCAGGGTGACGAACGCACGCGAGTGGGCGTCCGACGATTGCTGGCCCGACACCCCGCCCCCGGAATCGAGGGAACGGGCGGAGGGATCGTCGGCGGCGGCGTCATACGAGACGTACCGGGCATCAGAAGTGTCCGCGCCGTAGGAGCCGTAAGAACCCGTCTCGTAGGAGGGTTCGTGGACCATCCGCTGCCAGCCGCACACCAGGCCCTGGGCGCCGGAGGAGTCGATGGCGAACCGACAATGCCAGGACTGGGTGTAGGCGAATTCGAGGACGTGCGACTGCAGTGTGATGGCAATGCCGTGGACAAACAGCCGACCGTTGGTAAGTACGATTTTCTCGTATCGCTGCGCCTCGTCCAGCGACGACCAGTGCATGAATCGTACTCCGAGTTGGGGCCTGAAGGGGGTGCTGCCCACGAACCCGTTGCACTCTACTCGGGAGTTCCCCGCGATGCTATATTGTGCGCAAGGTGACCTATCGAAAGCCCGCGAGCTGGGATACCGACATGGATCGGCCCGGTGATGCTCCGGACAAACAGCGGCCTTCCTTTCAGCACCTCTTGTATCACAGCGGCTGGCGCGGCCACGAGAAGGCGGCGCCAGCGCCGGGCATCCCCCCGGAAGCCCGGCTGTCGCCGGACCTGTTCTTTGTGACGCTACGGACAGAACGATACCGCCCGAGCCATCTCATCACCCTCCGAAGCGTCCGGGACGGCTGGGATCAGGACGTCTTCGGAGCGTACTACACGGACGACCAGGGCAAGAGCGGCCAATGGATCTTCGGCCTGGACCCCGCGCGCTACCCCAGGCGTCTCGCGCTCCGCTTCGTGCTCGATCGCGCGAAGCCGATGCACCAGGACGACGTGACCGTAGACGTGGCACGGGGCACCGTGGCTCATTTCTCCGACGGCGAAATCACCTTCCCCGATCCCGTGCCGCGGTACGTCCATCCGTACGACAACCTGACAACGACTAAGACCAAGATCCAACAGGACGCCGTCCCGGGCAACTTCGACGAGAGCATCGTTTATGACGTGATCATCATTGGTTCGGGGATGGGCGGCGCCACCCTGGCAGATGGGTTAACGGATACTCATGGGCGCCGCGTGCTCGTGTTGGACGCGGGCAGCATGCCATTCCACACGCACATCGACAACTTGCCCGGGTACGAGCATAACCTGGCGACGGCGTGGAACCACCAGGTGGGCCACTACGTCAATCGCCCTGGTTCCTGCCTGATGTTCGGCGTGCAGATGAATCTGGGTGGACGGTCCGTGTACTGGGAAGGGCTGATCCCCAGGATGCACGACTGGGAGATGGACTACTGGCCCGCGAGCGTCGGCGCCCACCTGCTGGGGCCCGACGGCTACGACCGAGCCGAGCGCCTCTTGCGGAAGTGTCGCACGCTCGGAACGTACCAGGATAGACTCGTCCGCAAACTGCGGCGCCAGTTCCGCGAGTTGAACGTCACCGACCTGCCCCGCTCCATGCATCAGCCCAACATCCGCCGACGGGGCTTTTGGCGGCCGCGCTGGTCGATCACCGAGGTGACGGACACCTCAACCGGCGTCTTCTCCACCGCGGACCTCCTGCTCGACTCGCTCTCCTACGGCGGCACGATCGGGCGGGACTGCCTCACAGTTAACCTGAATCACCTCATCACCCGGATCGAGACGGGAGGCGACGAAGCGCAGGCGGTGGTGTGCCAGGATCTGATCGGCGGCGTGGAACGGCGTTACGTCGGCCGGTTTATCGTGCTGGCCGCCGGCTCGCTCGAGAGTCCACGGATTGCCATGGCCAGCGGCCTCGCGGATCCCAACCACAAGGTGGGCGTCGGACTAACGGATCATCCGGCCTTCTTCGGGACGAGCTGCTACCGGCTACCAACGTCCAGCCCGTTCAGCGGCGCGCTGCACCACTCCAAGGTACTCCTGTGGCACAAGGACGGTGCGGCTCACCCTTACAACGTCGAACTGCTCGTCAACCCGCAGTACTGGCTCGCACGCCACGCGGACGACGACGTGTTCAAGCAGGTCACGGATACGGGGGGCGTCACCTGGGTGGCGATCAAGTTCCTCATGGACAGCCCGCTCGATGACCTCAACCGACTTCACTACCTTGGGCCGGCGCAAAAGCTGGAGGTCGAGGTCCGTCCCAACGATACAGGACTGTACCTGCAAGCGGAGGTCACTGACCTTCGCAATCGGATCCTTGGCTACCTGGGCGCGGACTTCGACCCCGCGGAGAAACTGGACTACGCTGCTTTCGGAACCGTGCATCACGCAGGCGGCTCTCTCCGCATGTCCAACGACCACTCCGGCGTTGTCGATGAGAACCTCAAGTTCGAGGGTTACCGCAACCTCTACTGCTGCGACGTATCCGTCTTTCCACACATTCCCACCGCCAACCCTTCACTAACCCTTGTAGCGCTGGCACAGCGACTGTCCGACCACCTTGGAATCAGGTGCGGTTAGACAGTGGACAGCAGCACGTCAACTCGCCCGACTCTGGTCCTTGATCGTGGCCGCCGAACCGACCCCGTATGTATGCTGGTCCCGCACCGCCGGATCCGCGGTCGTGAGGAGGCGGTGTAGCAAGGATCACGGCAGGTTGTTCGTGCCGTCGGCCCCGCCGGCCGGTACACTCGGGCAAATGTCCGACGTCACCCACTTGCTCGACGCCGCGGCCGCCGGGGACCCGAAAGCCGCGGCGGAGTTGTTCCCGCTCGTCTACGACGAGCTGCGCCGCCTCGCTGCCCACAGGCTGGCCCAGGAGAAGCCCGGCCAGACGCTCCAGGCCACAGCCCTGGTCCACGAGGCCTACCTGCGCCTGGTCGGCCCGGGGGAGTCGCGGACGTTCCAGGGCCGCGGCCACTTCCTGGCCGCCGCGGCCGAGGCGATGCGCCGCCTGCTGGTGGAGGCCGCCCGCCGGAAACTCCGGGACAAGCGAGGCGGTGGTCGGCGGCGGGTCGATCTGGACGAGGCGGTCCCGTCCCCTCCGGCGGAGGCCGAGGAGTTGCTCGCCCTGGACGAGGCGCTGGGCAAGCTCGCCGATCGGGACCCGGAGGCCGCCGGACTCGTGCAACTGCGGTACTTCGCCGGCCTGTCGGTGGAGGAGGCGGCCGAGGCTCTGGGCGTCTCCCGCGCCGGGGCCTACCGCCACTGGGCCTTCGCCCGCGCCTGGTTGCTGCAGGAGTTGGGTGGCGGCGAGCCAGTCTGACCTCCCATCCCACTTTCTTGTGCCCCTTCTGAGATTCCGGGCGGGCGAATGGCGCCTATCTCCGTAGAGGCCTAGCGCGCAAAGGACCCTGTCATGAACCCCGAGTTCGGGCGAGTCAAGGAGGTCTTCCTCGCCGCCCTGGAGCGGGAAGACCGGGCCGTGCGCGAGACCTACCTGCGGGAAACCTGCGGGACCGACGAGGCGCTCCGCCGGCAGGTGGAGGCCCTGCTAAGCCAGCACGAGCAGGCCGGCAGCTTCCTGGACGGGCCGCCCGCGGACCTGAGCCTGACCGTCGAGCAACCGGCGACCGAAGAGCGCCCCGGCATGGTGGTCGGACCGTACAAGCTGTTACAGCAACTCGGCGAGGGCGGCATGGGCACGGTCTTCATGGCCGAGCAGACCCACCCGGTCCAGCGCAAGGTCGCCCTGAAGCTGATCCGGCCGGGGATGGACTCGCGGCAGGTGCTGGCCCGGTTCGAGGCGGAGCGGCAGGCACTGGCCCTGATGGATCATCCGAACATCGCCCGGGTCCTCGACGCGGGCACGACCGACCGCGGGCGGCCGTACTTCGTCATGGAGTTGGTCAAGGGGGTGCCGATCACCCGGTACTGTGACGACCACCGCCTGACGTGCGAGGACCGGCTGGGGCTGTTCGTGCCGGTGTGCCGGGCGATACAGCACGCGCACCAGAAGGGCATCATCCACCGCGACCTCAAGCCGTCCAACGTGATGGTCTGCCTGTACGACGGCCGGCCGGTCCCGAAGGTGATCGACTTCGGGGTGGCCAAGGCGACCGGGCAGCGGCTGACGGACAAGACGCTGTTCACCGAGTTCGGCTCGGTCGTCGGCACTCTGGAGTACATGAGCCCGGAGCAGGCAGAGGTCAACCAACTGGACGTGGACACCCGCAGCGACGTCTACTCGCTCGGCGTGCTGCTGTACGAGTTGCTGACCGGGACGACGCCCCTGGAGCGCGGGCGGTTCAAGGAGGTGACACTGTTGGAGGTGCTGCGACTCATCCGCGAGGAGGAACCGCCGAAGCCGAGTACCCGCCTCTCGACGACCGGGGGGCTGCCGGCCATCGCGGCCGACCGGGGGCTGGAGCCGAAGCGGCTGAGCGGCCTGGTGCGCGGGGAGCTGGACTGGATCGCCATGCGGGCCCTGGAGAAGGACCGCTCCCGGAGGTACGAGACGGCCGGCTCCCTGGCCGCCGACGTCGAGCGCTACCTGGCCGACGAGCCGGTGCAGGCGTGCCCGCCGTCGGCGGGGTATCGTCTCCGCAAGTTCGCCCGGCGGAGCAAGCGGGCCGTGGTGACGGCCGCGGCCGGGGGGCTGGTGATGGTGACCGCGGTCGCGGGACTGGCGACGAGCACCCTACTGATCGCGAGCGAGCAGCGGGCAACGGCGAACGCGCTGCAAGCCGAGACCCGGGCCAAGGACGACCTGAAGCAGACCAACGAGGGCAGGCGGGTGGAGACGTACTTCCACCTCATCGCGCTGGCTCACCGCGAGTTGTCAGCGGACAACCTGAGCCGCGCCCTGGAACTTCTCAAGGATTGCCCGGAAGACCTGCGCGGGTGGGAGTGGCGCTACCTCACGCGGCACTGCAAAGTGGAGCCGGTGATCCTCCACGACAAGACCGAGGCCAACAGCCTGGCGTTCAGCGCCGACGGCGAATCCCTCGTCGCGGCATGCGGGGACGGGACCATCAAGGTCTGGGACACCAGGACGAGAAGGGTGGTCCGGACGATCCCGAACGCACACGACCGCTACGTGTCCAGCGTGGCATTCCACCCCGGTGACAAGTATGTGGCCTCCGTTGGCCTCGGGTCGGGCCAGGACAAGAAGGTGAAGGTCTGGGACCTGGCGACCGGCACCGCGGTGTTCAGCGAACCCTGCGACGCCGCTCACACATACGGGACCGCGCACGCCGTGGCGTTCAGCCCCGACGGCCGACGACTCGCGGCCGGTGACAATGGTTCCCTGAGCGTCTGGGACTGGGAGGGCCGTCGGCTCCTACACCGGTTCGACGCCGGAGGCGAGAAGCGCCTCAGTGTCGCGTTCAGCGGCGACGGGGAGCGGCTGGCGTCGGGGAGTTGGCGGGGGAGCGTCCGGCTCTGGGATCCGACGGCCGAGGGCAAGCCGATGCGCGTCTTCACCGACACCCGGGACACCCGCCACCCCGCCTGCGCGTTGGCGTTCAGCCCGGACAGCCGGCGGCTGGCCGCGGCCAGCTTCGACCGCCGTGTGGACGTGTGGGAGACGGCGACCGGCGAACTCGTACACCGGCTGCCGCACGGCGGACTGGTCCTGTGCGTCGCCTTCAACCTGGACGGCCGGCGCCTCGCCTCGGGCGGCGAGGACAAGACGGTCCACCTCTGGGACGCGGCGACCGGCCGGGAGGTACTCGGCCTCCGCGGGCACACCGGGGCGTGCGGGTGCGTGGCGTTCAGCCCAGACGGCCAGCGGCTCGCCTCGGCCAGCCTCGACGGGGACATCCGCATCTGGGACGCGACCCCGCTCCAGGGGGACGAGCGCCAGGAGTTCGAAACCTACCCGCTGCACGGCAACGAGGTCTGGACCCTGGCGCCCAGTCGCGACGGCCGGGTCGTTTCGGGCGGCTT
>DATLIF010000134.1:0-2224 GCA_035539575.1 Fimbriiglobus sp.
TCGTAACCGGACACAATTGGCTCTCGGCATCATCACGGCCTGGTTAGTCGCGTGCGGGGGACTCCGCGCGAATGACCCCCCTGCCGAATCGCTCCTGACCGTCGGCCGCCTGTTCGGGACGAAGGAGTTCGACACCGAACCACTCCCGGCGCGGCGGTGGAGTAAGCGATCATCAACTTACTTCACGCTCGAGAAGTCCACGGCCGGCACCGGGACTGAGTTGGTTCGCAACGATCCGGCGACCGGCAGGAAGGAAATCGTCGTCCCGGCCGCGGCGTTCGTACCGACCGGTGCCAAAGAGCCGCTCGCGGTAGAGGCCTACGAGTTCACCGCCGACGAGTCGCGGGTGCTCGTCTACACGAACAGCCAGCGGGTCTGGCGACGGAACACCCGCGGCGATTACTGGCTGCTCGACGTGGGGGCCCGCAAGCTCAGCAAACTCGGCGAGGACGCCGCCCCGTCGTCGCTGATGTTCGCCACGCTGTCGCCGGACGGCACGCGGGTCGCTTTCGTCCGCGAGAGCAACCTGTACGTCCAGGACCTGGACAGCCTGAAGATCAGCCCGCTGACCACCGACGGCTCGAAGACGCTCATCAACGGCACTTCCGACTGGGTGAACGAAGAGGAACTCGACCTGCGGAACTGCTTCCGCTGGAGCCCGGATGGTCGTCACCTGCTCTTCTGGCAGTTCGACACCACCGGCGTTGCGGAGTTCCACCTCGTCGATAACGTCGTCAGCAAGTCGCCGCGGGTCACCTCGTTCGCCTACCCGAAGGTGGGCGAGAGGAACTCGGCCGCCCGGCTGGGCGTGATCCCGGTCGGCGGCGGGACGGTGCTCTGTTGAAACCTTAACTGGTGGCCGCAAGTAGCATCAGGTTGTGCGTCAGCACCCGGAGGTAGCCCTCCCGCGCTCGGGAGGCGTCTGACCGACCGCCGAGCGCGCTGCCGAGCCTGCGCTTGTGCCGGCTGAAGGCGGACTCGGCCTGCCACCGCTGGCCGTAGACACGCCGGTGCCGACTCCCCTCGGGCTTCTTGCGGAACCGCTTGACCATCTGCCGCCGGTACCGGGTCTTGGGCCACTTGCGGCCCTGAGAGCGGCGGTTGAGCGGGATCACGGTGGATCGCACCCCCAGATCTTCCCGGCAGAACCGGTGGTGCTCCTCGGCGTCGAACGCGGCGTCGGCCAGCACCCGGTCCCAGGTGACGGTCAGCGACGCCGCGGTCATGACCAGGGGGAGTTGGGGGGAGTCGTTCGACGGGCCGGTGGTGACCTCGGCCCCGGCCAGGAAGTGGCTCCGGGTGTCACAGGCGACCGTGATCTTGGTCCAGAGGCGGGAGGTGTGCTTCTTCCCGGCCCGCTTGAAGAAGTACCGGGAGGTGTGACGGCTCTCCAACCCGGTGCCATCCACCGCGGCGGTCGGCTTCTCTCCGATCAGGCCGCGGTCGGCTGCGGACGTGGTAGCGCACAGGAGGAGGCAGACGACGTCCCCTTGTATGTTTCTCGTGGCCGATCGATTCCTGGGCTTGCAACGTGACCAGATGCGGTGGGAGGTCGAGCTCCCCTGGGCCTCCGAGGCCGGAAAAAAGCGCTGACACCCACCGCGTCGTCGTCCGGGTCTGAACCCGAACAGTCACTCGGCCCTAGCGCCCGCATTTGCAAGGCTGGGACCGCTCGGACGCATACTCGGGGGTGACCATGTCGCCGGAACGGTTCGTCGGGATCGACGTGTCGAAGGCCTGGCTGGACGTCGCCGGCCGCCAGGACCCGGCCGCACGACGGGTGGGCCTACTTCGCGCTGGAGTTCGTCCCCGGCGGCAGTTTGGCCCAACAACTCGCCGGCCGGCCGCAGCCGGCCATCCCGTCGGCCCGGCTCGTCGAGACCGTGGCCCGGGCCATGGCGTACGCCCACGAGCGCGGCGTCGTCCACCGCGACCTGAAGCCGGCCAACATCTTGCTGAGAGCGGACGGCACCCCCAAGGTCACCGACTTCGGCCTGGCCAAGCGCATCGACCCCGGACCGGGGACGGTCCCGTCGGAGGGCGGCACCCGGATGGGGGACGTCCTGGGCACCCCCAGCTACATGGCGCCGGAGCAGACCTGGGGCCGGCCAGGTGAAATCGGCCCCGCCCCCACGGGCGTAATCCGTGACCCGGCATCAGACTCTGGCTGGCCGCACGCGGCGACCTGGCGTGGCCGGTCGAGGTTGACGGGCCAGCGGTCCCT
>DATLIF010000135.1:0-8126 GCA_035539575.1 Fimbriiglobus sp.
AGCCGGCCGCGGTCGCCACCAGCATCCCGTCGGCCACCACCTTCGGCATCCGCACCCGGCCGTTCACTGCCACCTCCACCCACGCGGTCTGACCGCCCTCGCGCTCCACCCAGCAGTCGTTGAACGCCAGTTCCTCCCGCCGCGACCCGTCCGCCGCTGTCATCTCGGCCCACAAGAGCGGCAACTGGTACAACCGCAGCGGCTGCTCCCAGAAGTCGAGCCGGTCGCGGTCGTTGAGCAGGAACCCGATGTGGCCAATGTTCACGCCGTAGAACGGCAGCCGGTCGCGCCAGTGCTGGCGGATCGCCCGGAGCATCGTCCCGTCGCCACCGACCACCAGGATGAACTCCGGGTCGGGGCTCTCGAACCGGCGAAGCTTCTCGGCCAGCGCGGCCGCCTCCGACCGGTGCGGGTCAAAGACCAGGCGGACCTTCGGCTCGCGGACATGGTAGGTACTCTCCCGGGCCGGCGGGGTCGGGCGGAACAGGCCGTGCCGGCGGACGTAAGCGGCCACGTCCGGGGTCAACAGGTGGTCGGCCTGCCCGTCGTTGAACAGCAAGTACCGGATCTCGCCGGACGTGGTGTGCGGCGGAATTTCCAGTAGCTGCGAATGTGGCGGCAGGTCAGCGGGGTCCACCCGCTCGCCCGGTTCGTGCAGCACCGTGAAGTGGGCGGTCTTCCAGAGTTCCCGGCCGCTGGTCCATTCCTCCTGGAGCCGCGACCGGCCGCCGCTGGCGACCGCGGCCAGCGGGACGACGTGTGACAGTTCCACCCCGGGGCCGTCGAACAGCCGGGCGAACTCGTGGTTCGGGGTGAATCGGTCCCGCTCCAGGTCAGACAGCTCGACCCGGACCCGCGGCAGGCCGCGGAAGTTCAGGTCTGTCATCACCGCCCGGTGGATGGGCAGGCTGTCGGCGGCCGGCCGGTCCGGCCGGGCGCCGGACGGGAAGACCACCACCTCGTCGAACTCCCGGGCCAGCAGTTCCGCGATCCGCCGGTGGTGCAGCCCGGGCGGGTCGAAGCCACCAGCAAAGACGGCCACGCGCTTCATCGGGTCCCCCGTCGCATCCCCGGCATCTTATCGCCCGGACCGCGGGTCGCGCCTAGTGTGTACCGGTGAAGCCGCCTCCGACGGGGCGGTAGATCAGTTCGTCACCCGCCGAGGGTTCCCCATGCGTGCCCTGCTATCGATCTGCCTGACAGCCGCGTTCACCCTGCCGGTCACCGCCGCGACGAAGTCGAAAGAAGTCACCTACAGTCATGGCGGCAAGATGTTCAAGGGCCACCTGTACTGGGACGACGCCGGCCCGGGCAAGCGGCCGGGGGTGCTGGTCCTGCACGAGTGGTGGGGGCTGGACGACTACGCGAAGAAGCGGGCCGAGCAACTCGCCGGCATGGGGTACGTGGCGTTCGCCGCGGACATGTACGGCGAGGGCAAGCTGGCCGCGCACCCAGACGACGCGAAGAAGTTCGCGGGCGAGGTCCGGTCCAATGTCGAGAACTGGCGCGGCCGGGCCCGGGCGGCCCTGGACGTGCTCGCGAAAGATGAGCACACGGACCCGTCGAAACTGGCCGCGATCGGGTACTGCTTCGGCGGCTCGACGGCCCTCCAACTCGCTTACACCGGGGCCGACCTGGACGCAGTGGTGACGTTCCACGCCGCGCTGCCGACCCCGACCGCGGAGCAGGCCAAGGCGGTCAAGGCGCAGGTCTTGGTCTGCCACGGCGCGGACGACAAGTTCGTCCCCGAAGAGTCGGTCAAGAAGCTCAAGGAGACGCTGGACGCCGCGAGCGTGAAGGTCCGCGTCGAGGCGTATCCCGGGGCGGTCCACAGCTTCACTGTCCCGGGCGCGGACAAGCACAAGCTGCCCGGCATGGCCTACAACGCCGAGGCGGACAAGAAGTCCTGGGCGAGCATGAAAGCGGTCTTCGACGAGGCGTTCGGGGCGAAGAAGTAACGTTCCCCCCCTCGTTCCCACGCTCCGCGTGGGAACGGGTCTTCGGACGCTCCGCGTCCCGGGACTGCACGGGTCGAGGGGTTGCCAGAACAACCGGGACGCTCACCGGGCGGCTCTGCCCGCGACGCGGAGCGTCGCCCCCATGCGTTCCCATGCGGAGCGTGGGAACGAGAAGAGGTTGACATTCCCGTAGAACTAGTTACTTTATTGTGCAAAGCCGATTCGCCGGCGGAGGTTCGTTGTGGAGTTACGCGAGGCTCTATCGCAGATTGCCGAGATTCGCGCCCAGGCGGCGGCCGCCGAGCGGTTTCGCGGCTACCGGGCCGTCCCGGTCGGCACGTCCGGCGGTCTGGCCATCCTGGCCGCGGTCTTTCAGCCCCACCTGGTGCCGAACCCGGCCGCCGACGTCGCCGGCTACCTGGCCCTGTGGGTGACGACCGCCGCGGTCGGTGTGACTGCCGCCGGGTCGGGGCTGCTGTTCCGCCACTGGTCAGTGCGTCACCCGCTGAGCCGGGAGTTGACCCGACTGGCGGTCGGGCAGTTCGTCCCGTGCCTGGCCGCCGGGGCGCTCGTCACGCTGGCGGTCACCCGGCATGCGCCGGAGCTCGCCCGGGCGCTGCCGGGACTGTGGCAGGTCATCTTTTCGCTGGGGATGTTCGCCTCGTGCCGGTTGTTGCCGCAGGCGACCGTCTCGGTCGCGGTCTTTTACCTACTGGCCGGGACGGTGAACCTGGCCCTCTCGGACGGTCCGGCGGCGTTTTCCCCGTGGGCGATGGGGCTGCCATTCGGGCTGGGGCAAGTGGCAATGGCGATGGTCCTCTACTGGAACCTGGAGCGGGACAATGGCCGATAACCCCGGCCGGTACAGTTTCGACGGGATCGACCGGGTGCTGCACGAGAAGGCCCGGCTCGGCATCCTCACGTCCCTGCTGTCGCACCGGGACGGGCTGGTATTCGGCCAGTTGCGTGACCTGTGTGCGCTGACCGACGGGAACCTCAGCCGCCACCTGACAACGCTCCAGGAGTCAGGTCTGGTCGAGATCTGGAAGGGGTTCAAGGGTAAGAGGCCGCAGACGCTGGTACGGCTGACCGCCGAGGGGCGGAAGCGGTTTGTGGAATACCTGAGCCTGCTGGAGACGATCGTCAACGGCGCACTGTCCGCCGCCGAGCCGGGGCAAGACCCGGAGCCGAAGCAGGTCGGCTGGTCTCCGGCCTGATGGGATCACTTTGCTTCACCAATTGACTTCCCAGGTAGCGTCATGGACGTGATCCGGGCCGAGGTTCTCGGCATGTGTTTCGGCGTGCGCGATGCGCTGGCCGCAATCGGCGACATGGCGGACCCGTCGCGGGTGACGATCCACGGGCAACTCGTCCACAACGAGGTCGTGGTCTCCCGGCTGCGCGTCCGCGGGTTCGGCATGACCGAGGAGGATGCTCGTGACGAGGTCGCCCCGACCCCGGCAGTACTCGTCACCGCCCACGGGATCAGCGACCGGGAGCGCACCCGGCTCGCCGATGCCGGCAAGGAGTTGATCGACACCACCTGCCCGCTGGTCCGCCGGGTCCACCTCGCCGCCCAGAAACTGCAACGCGACGGCTATCACGTCCTGGTGATCGGCCGGCAGGGGCACGTCGAGGTACGCGGCATCGTCGAGGACCTGGACTCGTTCGACGTGGTGCCGGACGTGGCGTCGGTCCATCGTTACCCGCACGCGCGCCTCGGGGTGATCTGCCAGTCCACGACGGCGCCCCGCGTGGCGGCCGAGGTCCGGGCGCGGATCGAGCGAGAGAACGCACACACCGAGGTGAAGTTCGTGGACACCACCTGTCAGCCGACCCGCGATCACCAGCGGGCGCTGATGGAGTTGTTACCCAACGTGGACGCGGTGGTAGTTGTCGGCGGGTCGAACTCGAACAACACGCGAGAACTCGCGGCCCTGGCAAGGAGCCGCGGGGTGCCGGCCTACCACGTCGGCGGGGCCGCGGACCTGCGGTCCGAGTGGTTCACCGGATGCCGGCGGGTCGGGCTGACGGCCGGCACATCGACCCTCGACGAGACGGTGCAGGAGGTGGAGGATGCGCTCATCCGCCTGGGCGGCCCGGCCCCGCTGTGACCGGACCGCGGAGTCACTTCCCATTTACTCCTGGCAACAGGAGATCACCGGAGTTCCGGCCGAGGCGGCCAGCACGGCCGGCCCGGTGCAAGCGGCCAGCACATCCGGCGAGCAGGTCCGGCCAGGGCAATCGGACTCGGCCGCCTCGCACGCCAGCCGCGCCTTCGCCGCGCAGCACGAGCCTTCGGAGACCGTCAGCGTCTCGCTGCCCGATTCCCGCGGGGCGTCACCGGAGAATGCGACGTACACCCCTGCGCCGGTCACTAGCAATGCCGCCGCCAAACCGGCCAGGATCTTCATCGCCATGAGACATCCCCCGTATGAGGACGAAGTCCCGGACACCGTCCGGGAGAGGAGGCGTCGAGTCGCCCCCTGGCAAACAGTGTAGCCGGGGTCAGAGTGTTTTTCCTCCCCGAACCGGCACCGAGGAAAAAAGCGGACGGGCGGCCCCGCGGCCGCCCGTCCCTGACCGTCACGACTTACTTCTGCTCACCACAGCACGCGCCGGGGCAGCACGGCGAGCCTGGCTCGCAGCAGTTCGCCGGGCAGCACGGCGAACCCGGGTAGCAACACTCGGCCCCTTGGGCGCAGCAACCGGCGGCCGACGCGCTGCCAGACGTGGCCCAGGAAAACCCGGACGCGCTCAGCGCGGCAGACACCATCAGCCCGGCAATGATCTTCGCAACCATGTTCGTTCTCCGTGATAGTGGATTCAGACCGATAGCCCTCGGTCGGCGCGCACACCGACCGTCTGCGACAGCATGGCCGCCCGTGCGGGCGTGTCGCTGCGCGGCTAACAGCGGAGAACGTGATGGGTGTAGAGCTTCGCCTGGACTGTCAGGAACGGCAGTTCCGTGGTCCCAACGCCGGGAGCGGTGAAGTGTTGCTCGAAAGCGCGGTCTGAAAATGCGAGGGTCACCCCGGACGGGGTCGTGTCGGCCGCGGCGTCCGTGGGGGTGGGTGGGATGGCATCGACTGCCTGGCCGACGAACGGGCAGCAGTCAGGAGCCTTCGGCGAGTGGGGAGGCGTCTCGGGCCCGACCGGTGAATGGCAGCAACTCGCTACCGTCGGGGCGGCCGGCTGACAGTGTGGACAGTCGGGGGCGTCCTGGCCCAGGCTCGTTGTGATGGCGGCGGCAAGTTGTGGGGGGATGCAACAACAGCGGACCCACGGCCCCGCTGCCTGCGCCAACGCCACCAGGATCGCCAACACCAATTGCAAGGCATCGCCCTGTGAGGACGAACAGGCGGGACTTCCGCACCCGGCACGGGAATCGTATCCTGCCTTTCGTCACAGGACAATACCGTCCGCGGAGCCGCGACCTGTCATGACCCCTGATCCGATTCGGATGCTGCGGCCGCGACGGCCGATCACCGGCATCTCCGCCATCCTGCTGCCGTTCACCGACTCCGGCGCCATCGACTGGGAAGGGTTCGCCGCCCATACCGTCCGTACCGCCGACGCTGGCCTGACCCCGGCGGTGAACATGGACACCGGGTTCGGCAACCTGCTCGCCCCCGAACAGCGGGTCGAGGTGCTGGACGCCACCCGGTCGGCGCTGGGCGGCCGGCCGTTCGTGGCCGGCGCGTTCGTCGGCGACCGCCTCGGCGCGGCGTTCGACCGGGACGCTTACCTGCGGGCGATGGCGCCGATCACCGAGCGCGGCGGCACGGCGGTGATCTTCCAGTCCTACGGGCTGACCGGCCTGCCGGACCCGGAGTTGATCGCCGCCTACGAGGCGCTGGGCGAGCATTGCGATGGGTTCATCGGCTTCGAGTTGGGGACGATGTTCGCCCCGTTCGGCAAGATCTACTCGCTCGATGCTTACCGCGGCCTACTGGGGGTGAAGCGGTGCCTCGGAGCGAAGCACTCGTCCTTGCGGCGTGGCCTGGAGTGGGAGCGGCTGCGACTCCGCGACGATGTGCGGCCGGATTTCAAGGTCTACACCGGCAACGACCTGGCCATCGACATGGTGATGTACGGCAGCGACTACCTGCTGGGGCTGAGTACGTTCGCCCCGGACCTGTTCGCGGCCCGCGACCGGATGTGGGCGGCCGGCGACCCGGGGTTCTATGAATTGAACGACGTGTTGCAGTACCTGGGGTTCTTCGCATTCCGCAACCCGGTGCCGGCCTACAAGCACTCGGCGGCGATGTTCCTGAAGCAGCGCGGTTGGATCGGTTGCGACGACACCCACCCGCAGAGCCCGCGCCGCCCGGACGCCGACCGCGAGGTGCTGGCGGAGTTGCTCGGGCGGCTGGGGGTCTGAGTGTGGTCCGGTCACTCCGTGACCGGACCACACCAGGGAGGTGACCATGTTAGACGGCCCCACCGTAGTCCGGGCGATCGAGGCGGCCGGGTTCACCCACGTCGTGTGGATCCCCGACAGCCACCTCGGCACCTGGGAGGACGCGCTGACCGCGTCCCGTGTCCGCCTCGTTCGCCCGACCCGCGAAGGGGAGGCAGTCGCCCTCGCGGCCGGGCTGATGCTCGGCGGGGCGCGGCCACTGGTGGCGGTGCAGTGTACCGGGTTCTTCGAAGCCGGGGACGCAGTGCGGAACGCTGTCCACGACCTGGGACTGCCGCTGAAATTGATCGTCGGCGTGCGCGGCTGGCGAGCGCACAAGGTCGGCAAGACAGCGGACAACTGCCCGCGGTTCGCCGAGCCGCTGGTCAGGGCGTGGGGCCTGCCGGCGACGTGGTTTGACCCGTTCGCGGCCAACGCGACCGGCTGCGAGCTGGCCCTGCGCGAGCTGGCGGCCTCCGACCGAGCCGCGGCCCTGCTGTGGGGAGAGTAATGTAGTCCGCTCGCTCCGCGAGCGGATTGTGAAGACCGCTCGCGGAGCGAGCGGACTACATTGGGGAAGTCCCATGATGACCCTCCGCGAAGCTCTGGAAGTGCTGGCCGCCCACCGCGGGGACCGCGTGGTCGTCACCACGATGGCCTCGGTCGGTGTCTGGCCCGCGCTGTCCGACACGCCGCGGGACTTCGCGTTCCTACCGTCGAGCATGGGGCAGGCGGTGCCGCTCGGGCTGGGGCTGGCGCTAGCAAAGCCGGGACTGGGCGTCGTCGTGGTCAACGGGGACGGCGGGCTGCTGATGAACCTCGGCTGCTTGGTCACGCTGGCGCAGCACGACGTGCCGGTTACGGTGGTGCTGATCGACAACGGGCTGTACGAGGTGACGGGCGGTCAGGCGGTAGCCGGGGCCGGGCGGACCGACTTCGCCGGGCTGGCACGGGCGGCCGGCATCGGCCGGGTGTCCGCGTTCGACACGGCAGACGCATGGCGGCAAGGAGCGGCGGACGCGCTGGGCGGCAGCGGCCCGGGGTTCGTGTGGCTCAAGGTGGTCGGTGAGCGCGGTAAGGCGACCCCGACCGCCCCGCGGCCTATGGCGGAGCAGATCCGCCGGCTGCGCGAGGCGATCGGGGCCACATGAACGAACTCAGTCTTTCGGGTCCGTCGGCGCCTTCGGGACGGCTTTGGGAAAGTCCTTCGGCACCGGCGGTTCGCCGCGGAGCCGGCGGTTCTCGTCCTTCATCTCTTCGATGATTTGCCGGAGGCGGGCGGCCATCTCCTCTGCCTGGAACAGGTCGCCGGTGCCCTGATTCTTGCCGCCGAGCAGCCGGAAGTGCTCCTGCATCAGCCGGTCGATCTCCTCGATCAGCTTCTGGTTCCGGGCGATCTTGTCCCGGAGTTCGGCCTTCTCCTCGGGCGTCACGGCCGGCCAGGGGGCGCGGAGCGTATCGATGCCCGCGTTGACTTGGCCGTCGCTGGCCGTCACAAGGAGCGTCAATACCTTGGCATCCACCCCGCGTCGGATCGCGTGGGTCGAGCCGTCGAGCATGGATACGTGCAGGGCGTTGGTGTACGGCCCGATCAGCTTCGGGAACGGCTTCTTCGGGTCGAACGGGATGTCGGCCGGCTTGGTCCACGCGACCGGCGGCCCGGCCTCCACGACCCCGAACGTGTTCGACGTGCCGTCGGTGATGTGCAAGATCCCGATCCGCGGCGGTCCGGCCGGCGCGGGCGCGATCCCGCCGAGCCCTCCAGG
>DATLIF010000136.1:0-3542 GCA_035539575.1 Fimbriiglobus sp.
GGACTGACGGCCCCCGCTCGCCTGGTGCGTGGACGTTGAAACGCATTCACCGGCTGATGCTCACGTCGGAGACCTACCGCCAGTCAACGCAGGTATCCCCCGAAGCCGCGAAGGCCGATCCCGACAACCAACTCCTGTCGCGGATGAACCGACTACGCCTTGAAGGCGAAGCCGTACGGGACTCGCTCCTGGTGGTGAGCGGTCGGCTGAACCCGAAGGCGGGCGGGCCGGGGGTCGTCTTGCCCGAAGCCGCGCAGCCGACCGGCGGGGCGAAGGCCGCGCCGCCCAGCCCCGAGCCGGAGCGTGCCCGCCGCAGCGTGTACCTGTTCGCCCGGCGGAACCTGCGGCTGGCGTTCCTGGAGGCGTTCGACCTGCCGGACAGCAACCTGAGCTGCCCCCGCCGCGAGCGCAGCACCACCGCCCCGCAGGCGCTGGCGCTGCTGAACTCCGCCGAGGCGACAGCCGCCGCGAAGGCGATGGCCGCGCGACTGGAGCGCGAGGCGAAGACGGAAGCCGAGCGGGTCGAACTGGCGTACCGGCTAACGCTCGGCCGTGCGCCGACCGACGCGGAGCGGGAGCGGGCCGCGGGGTTCCTGCGCGAGTCGCCGCTGAGCGAACTGTGCCGGGGGCTGGTGAACCTGAACGAGTTTGTGTACTTGGACTAACTCTTGTAGGGTGGGTCGAGTCTTCGAGGCCCACCGAAGCCACATAGCTAGTATCGGTGGGCCTCGAAGACTCGACCCACCCTACAAGACTGCCCGCCGTCGTAGAGAGGAACGGGATGTTGGCCGATAGGTGGAAGGGCTTCGTTCCATGACACCCTCACCGGCTGATCGTTACGCTGAGTTTTTGGCAAGGCGAGGCCAGAGATTCACCGAACAAGGGGCGAAGGTCGTTGATGCGGCTTTCGCGGTCACCGGCCCGTTTGCCGTCGAAGACCTCGTGGCGTCGTTGCGCGGCACCGTTGGTCGCGCCGTCGTCTACCGGACCTTGTCGAAGTTGACCCAAGCCGAGTTGATCCGCCCGGTCCAGTTCAACGGTCGATCCGTCTTCGTAGCCGCGGTATCGTCCGAAGAAGGCGACGACTGACATCCCGACCTCACCGAATCGCCGGACCTCGCCATGAACCCTCACACCAACCGCCGGGCCTTCCTCCGCAACGCCGGGTGCGGGTTCGGGGCCGTCGCGCTGGCCGCGATGCTCGCCGAGGACGGGGTCGCCGCGGACGACCCGCTCGCGCCGAAGCAGCCGCACTTCGAGCCGACCGCCAAGCGCGTCATCTTCCTGTTCATGTCCGGCGGGCCGTCGCACGTCGATACCTTCGACCCGAAGCCCGAACTCACCCGGCTGCACGGCCAGAAGCTGCCCGCGTCGTTCGGCATGGTCAAGACCCGCCGCGGCGTCGATAAGAACAAGCTCCTCGCGTCGAAGCGGACGTTCCAGAAGCACGGCCAGTCCGGCATCGAAGTCTCCGACTGGTTGCCGCACATCGCGTCGTGCGTGGATGACCTGTGCATCCTGCGCGGCTGTCACGGGGACAGCGTGACTCACCCGGAGTCGGTGTACCTGATGAACACCGGTTCCATCCTGATGGGCCGGCCGAGCCTCGGGGCGTGGGCGAGTTACGGCCTCGGCACCGAGAACCGCAACATGCCGGCGTTCGTGGTGCTGCCCGACCCCGGCGGCTGGCCCAAGGGCGGCGCCCCGGCCTGGGGCAACGGCTTCCTGCCGGCCGCATACCAGGGCACGCTCGTCCGCGGCGGCGCCTCGCCGGTGGCACACCTGAAGAACCCGCCCGGCGTCTCCGACGAGCAGCAGCGCCGCACGCTGGACTTCGTCGCCGCTGGCAACCGCGAACACCTGTCCGCCCGCGGCCATTATTCCGAACTCGCCGCGCGCATCGCCGCCTACGAGTTGGCGTTTCGGATGCAGGCCCACGCCCCGGAGGTCGTGGACGTGGCGTCCGAGACCAGGGAGACGAAGGCGCTCTACGGCCTCGACCGCAAGGAGACGGCCGAGTTCGGCCTGCGGTGTCTGCTCGCCCGGCGGATGGTCGAGCGCGGCGTGCGGTTCGTGCAACTGTACTCCGGCGACACCAACGGCTGGGACGCCCACTCCGACCTGGAGGGCAACCACGGCAAGCTCTGCCTGGCGAGCGACAAGCCTGTCGCCGGGCTGCTCACCGACCTCAAGCGCCGCGGGCTGCTCAAGGACACGCTGGTGATCTGGGGTGGCGAGTTCGGCCGCACGCCGATGACCGAGGGCACCAACGGCCGCGACCACAACCCGCACGGGTTCTGCATGTGGCTGGCCGGCGGCGGCGTGAAGGGCGGGCAGGCGATCGGCGCCACCGACCCGATCGGGCTGCGCGCCGCCGTGGGCAAGGCCCACGTCAACGACATCCACGCCACGATCCTGCACCTGCTCGGGTTCAACCACAAGCGGCTGACCTTCCGCCACAACGGCCGCGCCGAACGTCTCACCGACAACGGCGGCGAGGTGATCGACGCGGCCCTGGCGTGATATTTGGGAGGGCGAGGCTCCTGCCGAGCCTCGTGAAGCTTCGGCTCGGCAGGAGCTTCGCCCTCCCAGCCCGAGATCTCGCTTGACAACCGGGCCTTAACACGCCACAGTTTCACCATCCCGCCTGAACCGCCGGCCGCTGCCCTGGCCCGGACCTGCCTGAATCATCCCCGCCGACTCCCTTTCGGTCGAGGATCGCACGACATGCCCGTACCCGCTTCCGCCCTGGCGGCTGTCCTCGCTCTGTTGTCTACGGCCCTGGCGCCGGCCGCCCCGCTGCACCAGCGGATCGACCAGCTCATCGCCGCAGGGCACCCGGACTATGCGAAGCAGGCCGCGCCGTCCGCGTCCGACGCCGAGTTCCACCGGCGGGTCACGCTCGACCTGACCGGCACCATCCCGACCGCTGCCGACGCGCGTGCCTTCCTCGCAGACCAGTCGCCCGACAAGCGGAGCCGGCTCGTCGATCAATTGCTGACCAGCCCCGGCTACGCCCGGCGGATGGCGCAGCACTTCGACGTGGCGTTCATGGAGCGGCGGCGCGACGAGAAGGTGCCGCGGGCCGCGTGGGAGGAGTACCTGCGGGCGTCGTTCGCCGCGAACAAGCCTTACGACCGGCTCGTTCGCGAGGTCCTGTCCGCCGACGGCGCGGACCCGAAGAACCGCGGCCCGGCGAAGTTCTACCTCGACCGAGACCTGGAGCCGAACCTCGTCACCCGGGACGTCGCCCGGGTGTTCCTCGGCCGCAACATCCAGTGCGCCCAGTGCCACGACCACCCGCAGATCGACGACTACAAGCAGGCGCACTTCCACGGCATCCTCGCGTTCCTGAACCGCTCGTACCTGTTCCCGAACGCCACCGACGCCAACGCCGTCATCGCGGAGAAGGCCGAGCCGGGGGACGTCACGTTCGTCAGCGTCTTCGACTAGACCAAGTCGCTGAAGTCCACTGGCCCGAAGTTGCCCGACGGCAAGCCGGTCGCCGAGCCGAAGCTCGCCAAGGGCCAGGAGTACAAGGT
>DATLIF010000137.1:0-4583 GCA_035539575.1 Fimbriiglobus sp.
GATGGGCGTGGGCGTGGGTCCGCGGGGCATCGGGAACTCCTCCAATGGGTTCCCGACACCCATACACCGACTGGCAGAAACCGGAAACGAACTTCTAACTCAGGACACTAGGAGGGGTGGCCCGAGCGCTCGCTCACCCGCCGCGTTCTTCATGTCAAAGGCGACCGGAGCCGCGGCCACCTGAAGACGTTCGCGAACTGAGCGGCGCCGTAGGTTAGTCGACGGCCGGCGCGGCCGGGTTCCACTCACCGCACGGGTACCGTGCGACGATCGAGGTTACCGCGTGTGGCCGGCGATTCTCACCGCGTGCGTCGTGTCCCTGGCCAACCTGACGCTGCTCGCGCTGGCGGCCGCCGGACTGGTCCGCTTCCTGCTACCTGTGGTGCGACGTGTGACAATCCGCGCACCGTTCTGGGGCGGCGCCGCCGTCCTGGGCACCGCGCTGCTCGGCCTGCTGGCGACCGCGCTCGCCCAGATCGCCCTGTGGGCCGCCGCGTTCGTGCTGTGCGGTGAGTTCGCGGACTTCGAGGACGCGTTCTACCACTCGGCGGTCAACTTCACGACCCTGGGCTACGGGGACATCGTCATGTCGCGGCGGTGGCGCCTGCTGGGGCCGCTGGAGGCGGTCAACGGCAGTCTCATGCTGGGCCTCTCGGCCGCGCTGCTCTTCACCGTTCTGGGCCAGGTCGCGGAAGCGCGCCGGCCTCAGTCGGCGGGCGACAGCAGATGATCGTCCTCGCACCGCCCCGGCGGAACTGGTGACAAACGAATGGCCGACAAGCCCGGTAACCGCTGGTCTTTTCTTCCGCTCGTCGGCTGGCTGCCGCGGTACCGGCGCGGGTGGTTGCGGTTCGACCTCCTCGCCGGCGCCACGCTCGCGGCCTACGCGGTGCCGGTCTCGCTGGCCTACGCGGGGTTGGCCGGGTTGCCGCCCCAGACGGGGCTCTACTGTTACCTGGTGGCGGGGCTGGGCTACGCGGTCTTCGGATCGTCCCGCCACATCGCCGTCGGCCCGACCTCCGCCATCGCGTTGCTGCTGGGCGTGACCCTGGCGCCGCTCGCCGGGGGCGATCCCGCCCGGCAGGCGGACCTGGCGTCGTTGACCGCGCTGATCGTGGCCTTCGTGTTCGGGCTGGCCTGGCTGCTGCGGTTGAGCGTGCTGGTGAGTTTCATCTCCGAGAGCATTCTGACCGGATTCAAGGCCGGCGCCGCCCTGGTCATCGCCTCCACCCAACTGCCGAAACTGTTCGGCCTCGAAGGGGGCGGCGACGACTTCTTCCACCGCATCGGCCACCTCGTCCGGCAACTGCCGGGCACAAACCGCTCCACGCTGGCCATCGGCGTGGCGGCGCTGGCGGCGCTGGCCGTGGGAGGGAAGTTCCTGCCCGGACGGCCCGTCGCACTGGTCGTCGTGGCACTCGCGCTCCTATCCGCTTCGCTGTTCCCGGTTGAGCAACAGGGTGTGAAGGTGGTGGGCGAACTGACCCCGGGGCTGCCGGACTTCCTGCCGATCGCCGCGACCCTGAATGATCTCCGGGTCGATGAGGTTCGCCAGTTGACCCGTCTGGCGTTCGCCTGCTTCCTGCTGGCCTACATCGAGAGTGTTTCGGCCGCCCGCGCCTTCGCCCTGAAGCACCGCTACTCGGTCGACCCGCGCCAGGAGTTCCTCGGTTTGGGGTCGGCCAGCCTCCTGGCGGGCCTCTGGCAGGGCTTCCCCGTCGCGGGCGGGTTGTCGCAAAGCGCGGTCAACGAAAAGGGCGGCGCGCGCACGCCGCTGTCGCTGGTTTTCGCCTCCGCGCTGGTCGGCCTGGTGCTCCTCTTCTTCACCGGCCTCTTTCGCAGCCTTCCGGAAGCCGTTCTGGCCGCAATCGTGCTCGTCGCCGTGGTGGGCCTGATCGACCTCAAGGAGTTGCGGTACCTGTGGCACGCGAGCCGGATCGATTTCGCCGCGGCCGGGGTGGCGCTGGCCGGCGTGCTGCTCATGGGGGTTCTGGACGGGGTCGTCATCGCCGTCCTGGCCTCGGCGGCGATGCTCCTCTTTCGAGTGACACGACCTCACGTCGCCTTCCTCGGCCGCATTCCGGGGACGGACCGGTTCTCGGACGCGACCCGCCACCCGGAGAACGAGGTCGTCCCCGGCGTACTGGCGTTCCGCGTCGAGGGGTCGCTCGTCTACTTCAACGCGGACCACGTGCTGGAGTCCGTGCTCCACCGGGTGGCGGGCGGGCCCGAACTGCGGCGCGTGGTGTACGACCTGTCGAACACCCCGTACGTGGACGTCGCGGGGGCGCGGATGCTCCGACGCCTGCACGACGAGTTGGCGGCCAAGGGGGTCGTGTTCCGGCTCGTCGGGGCGCACGCCGAGGTCCGCGACCGGTTACGCTTCGAGAAGCTGGAAGACTGGGTGGGGCCGATCAACCGCCACGTCTCCCTGGGCGAGGCGGTGGCAGTCGACGCGCCCTCGCCGGCGGCACCGAGCGGCGACGAGAATGCCGACCCCGAGGGACCACCGCATGACGACCCCTGAGCAATCAGGACCTTCCGCGGACGAGGCGCTCGCCCGGTTGGTCGCAGGGAACCAGCGCTTTCTCCGGGGCGAGGCGCGGCCCGCCGTTCCTCAAGGAGAGACACTCGCTGACCTCGCGCGGGGCCAGAAGCCCTACGCCACGGTCCTCGGCTGCAGCGACTCGCGGGTGCCGCCCGAGTGGTTCTTCGACGCAGGGCTGGGAGAACTCTTCGTGGTGCGCGTCGCCGGTAACGTGTTCTCGCCGGAGATCGCGGGCAGCCTCCAGTACGCGGGGTCCCACCTGGAGACGCCGCTGTTCGTCGTGCTCGGCCACGACGGGTGCGGGGCGGTCGACGCCGCCCTGGCCACGAAGTACGAGGGCGAGCAGCACCGCTCGCGGGTTCAGATTCTGGTGGATAGCATCCTGCCCGCGCTTCCGGAACTCGACCCCGGGCCGACTCCGCAGGTGCGGCTGGCCCGCGCGGTCGAGTGCAACGTCCGCTGGACGGTTCGCCAGATCCTGAGTACGCCCGAAGGCCGGGCGCGGGCTGCGGAGGGGCGAATGAAGATCCTCGGTGCCATTTACGAGATCGAGTCCGGCCGCGTGAGGTTTCTGTCCGGCGAGTGAGCAAGGTACCCCCTCTCCCACGACCGAGGCGCCACGCATGGCCCGTCCCAGTGAACCCCAAGTCCCCGTGTGCACATTGCCTCAGATGCTCGCAGGGTCTGGAGTGCTGCTTGCGTCGGCCACATCGCCCGCGTTTACGCGGCATCGGCGAATCGCCGCCGGCAGCACGGGCACTCCCCGTCGAAACCGCGGGCCAGCGCCGAGAATGCCGTGGGCTGCGGCAGGGTTGTGATCGCCTTGAACGCCAGCGGGGCGCGGTGGGCGTAGTGCCGGTAGGTGATGCCGCAGACCGAGTGGCCGAGGATCTCGACCGACGACTCGGGGACGTGCGCGTCGTAGTACGTCGCGCACGTCTTGCGCAGGTCATTCAGCTCCCACGGCTCAGGGCTCCCGGTCTCGATGTTCACCCTCGGCTGAATACCGGCTAGGCCGCACACCTCCTGGAACCGGGCGTTCGGCCGGGCACCGCCACCGAGGAATACGGGAGCGCCGGGGCTCGGACTCTCGGGCATGATGCTCCGTATGTGGGCGTGGACGGCGCGGTTCATCGGTCGATAGAAGACCTTGCCCGTCTTCACCCGGCGGTAGAACAGCCACCCCCACTGGCACTGCTCCTTGACCTCCCGGTCCGGCGACTGCCTCCCCCACGACACGTGCCGCCAGAGGATCGGCTCGTGGGCCGGGGCCGACCTCCAGACGGTGCCGGTGTCCACCCCGTAGTTGAAGAACACGACAAGTGCGGCCCGCCAGTACCGGCCGACCGGGAGCGGGGCGTCCCACCCCCGCGGCCGCCGCATCCGGTGCGTGGCAAAGTAAAGGGCGTTAAGTTCGGCCTTGTTCAGGTAGTGCCGGCCGGCCACGTCCCGCTGCGGGCGGGGCTGCGGGAACCGGGGCGGGGCGTCGATGAGTTCCTGCTCCCAGGCCCAGGAGAGGACGGCCCGGAGGTGCTCGCGGGCCTTGTTCGCGGTCCGGCCGGGGTTCGTCCCCTGGTCCGCCACCGCCCGCTCGTAGACCCAGTCGAGGAACTCCCGGACGTGCTTCCGCTGGAGCTTCTCGATCGGACCTCCTCGCCCCCACTGGTCCCACTTCCGGAGGGTGGAGCGGTACTCGTTGCGGGTCCCCCGGGACAGCGATTTGGCGCGCAGGTAGCTCTCGGCCGCGGCGGTGAAACTCGTTCGCATCGGGGGCTCTCCGATGCCGCCGGGCTTGATTCCGATCCCCTCTTGATGGGCCGGCGGCATCGCGCGGGGCGTCCTGCTGCCCCGGCCTCCGGGCGAGGGCAATGAGGGGTGGCAGTCGAAGTGGTCAAGCCGGGCGATCAGCGAAAGCGTACCCGATGAACCGGTTGGTGGGGCAACGGAATGCGACTTCGGCGCCCGATTCTTCGGGTTGCCACCGCGCAACTCGGCAACGTCGACGTGCCGGACCGGAGCAGGATAGGCCGGGGAG
>DATLIF010000138.1:0-2303 GCA_035539575.1 Fimbriiglobus sp.
GGTTCGGTGTCGAACTCCTTCGTCCCGAACAGGCGGCCGACGGTCAGGAGCGATTCGGCAGGGGGGTCATTCGCGCGGAGTCCCCCGCACGCGACTAACCAGGCCGTGATGATGCCGAGAGCCAATTGTGTCCGGTTACGAGATCGTGTCACGGCTTCCCCCGGCTGCTTGCGATCGGCACTCAGTTCTTCACGTCCACAACCCGCGGTCCGAGCACGTCCGCCTTCGGCCGGACTCCCAGCCCCGGGGCAGAGGGGGCGGACATGAATCCGTGTTCCCGCCGCGGTGCGCCGTCGGCCGTGCTCACCGTGACGTAGCTGTTGAAGTCGGTGCTGGTGAACCGGAACTCTTCCGGGGTGCTGTGGGCCAGGTGGGCGATGGCCGCCGTCGTGATGTCGCCGCCCCAACTGTCCTCCAACGTCATGGCGACCCCCACCGACGCGCACAGGTCGCGGGCCTGTTTCGCCTTGGTCAGGCCGCCGAGCTTGCTGATCTTCAGGTTGACGACGTCCATCGCCCGGTCGGCTGTCGCCCGCAGCAGTACGTCGATCCCGTCGATGTTCTCATCGAGTACGAACGGGTGATCGCACCGCCGTCGCACCGCCAGGCACTCCTCGTATGTCAGGCACGGCTGTTCGATGTAGACATCGAGGTCGCGCACGGCACGCACGACCCGCACGGCCTCGTGCTGGGTCCAGCCGGTGTTGGCGTCCGCGACGAGGCGGTCGGTCGACTGGAGGACCGCCCGCACCTGACGGATGCGTTCGACGTCCTGGTCGGGATCGCCGCCCACCTTGAGCTGGAACCGCGTGTAGCCTTCGGCCCGATACCCCGCGACGTTGGCGGCCATTTGTTCCGGCGATTCTTGCGAGATGGCCCGGTAGAGCCGCAACGCCTCGCCGAAGCGGCCGCCCATCAGCACACAAACGGGAAGGCCGGTCGCCTGACCGAGAATGTCCCAACAGGCGACGTCGATCCCGCTCTTGACGTAGGGGTGGCCCTTCAGCGCCGCGTCCATGCGGCGGTTGAGCTTGAGGAGTTCCCGCGGGTCGTGGCCGATCAGGTGCGGCGCGAGCTCCCGCAGCCCCGCCCGGACGCCCTCGGCGTAGGCGGGCAGGTAGAACGGCCCCAGCGGGCAGACCTCCCCGTAGCCGACCAGGCCCGCGTCCGTTTCGACGCCGACGACGGTGCTGTCGAAGACGGTGACGGTCTTGCCGCCCGACCACTTGTAGCTCCCTTCGCGGAGCGGCAACTCGACCCGGTGGGCGAAGATTCTGGCGATGCGCATCCGGTTACGGCTCCTGTTTCGTACGCGACGATACCAATTCCTGCCCCGCGCGAGGGGCGTGACGACCGCGGAAGGGCGTGACCGGGTCGCCTGTTTGCAGACCCGTTTGTCCCGGGTGATTTCTACGTCGTTCTTCCGTTTCGGCCCCGGCGTACTCCGCCCGTCCGTCACGTAGCTCCATCAAGGCAGCCGGCTGATCGACCTTCGCCGTCTCGGTCGCGTACAGGTTGTACTTCTGTGACGGATCGGTGGCGAGGTTGAGCAGTTCCCGGGTTCCGGTGTGCGGTGCGTACCCGCGCTCCTTACGGGACCAGGCCGGTTCGCCTTGCCTGGCGATGTCGTCGCCGGTCGGGGCCGGGATGGGCATCCGGTCGTCGTGGCGGATGGCGAACTTGTCCTGGGCACTGTGGTGGTCTGTCGCCTCGCGGGAGCGGGGCTTGCCGCTACCCACCGAGGAGAGCGGGCAGAAGGTTGGCGCTGTCCACGCCGGCGTCGGCACCGCGCCAAGGGCTTCTACCGGCGTTTACGCGTGATGCCTTCGGTCACATCGGCCGCGGGGTGCCGGACCGACGCGCGCAACGGGTTTCGGCTTGCCTGCGCGTGTCGATGTGACCCACTTATTCTCGCTCCGCGAGAACGCCATCGCCAAGGAACCGGGGTCCAGCTACCCTGAGCACTGGCGGTGTGGGTCTCGACTCGGCGCTTCACTGGTGGCCCAGACTCCTCCGAGTCTTCCCCGCATGTGACTCTGAGCCGGGGAGGGTTTTCGGCCCCAGCACTGGTGGCCCCAGCACTGGTGACCCCGACCCGGTGACTCCTGGCCGGATCGGTGGTTCCCGCTTGCAACACTGACTCGTGATCGGTCACCGCCGCCTCCCCCGCACACCGCCTCGGTAGCACAGCCCGTCAGACAGGGCCGTGGCCCTGGCAGGGCGCGTGCGCGCCGAGGAGAACCGGGCAGGCCGATCACCTCGGTGCGCTGGGAAAACTGGCCGGGGGGAGGTTCCTTGCAACC
>DATLIF010000139.1:0-20252 GCA_035539575.1 Fimbriiglobus sp.
CCGTTCGGCAGCGGGGCCGTGCTGCCGGGCAAGCTCAAGAAGTTCTTCTTCGACATCGACGCCGAGCTGATCGTCTACGGCAAGACCGACCCGACCGCGAGCGTCACGCTGCAGAACGAGTCGGTGAAGCTGCGGCCGGACGGGACGTTCACGATGCGGTTCAGCCTGCCGGACAGCCGGCAGATCATCCCTGCCGTGGCGACTGCGGCCGATGGCATGGAGGAGCAGACCATCGTGCTCGCGGTCGAGCGCAACACCAAGCGGCTCGACCCGATGATCCACGACCTGTACGGCGAAAACTAACCAGTTAAAAGTTCAAAGTTTAAAGTTCAAAGTTGACCACCCGTTCAATTTTGAACTTTGAATTTTGAACTTTTAATTCCCATGAATCGCCGCCGCTTCCTCCGCTCCAAGTCTTTAGCCGGGACGCTCCTGATTCCGGCCCCGGAGGCGGAGCCGGTCCCCGGCGACCTGACGCTGATCCGGGTGTCGCGGCGGGCGATGGCGACCACCTTTGAGATCGCCCTTCCCTACGGCACACCGAACGCCGTCGCGGCGGCAGAAGATGCCCTCGACCTGATCGACGCCGTCGAAGACCAACTCACCGTCTACCGCAACCACAGCGAAGTCTCCCGGCTAAACGCCACGGCGGCGGCCGGGCCTGTCGTGGTCGAACAGAACTTGTTCGACCTGCTCGCCTTCTCCGCGGCGCTCACGAATGACACCGCCGGCGCGTTCGACATCGCCACGGGCTCGCTCATCAAGGCGTGGGGCTTCTTCAAGCGTGAGGGCCACGTCCCGCCGGCGAAGGAACTGGCCGAAGCCCGTGCCCGCAGCGGGATGCGCCACGTTGTCCTGGACGCAGAGGCACGGACGGTGAAGTACCGCCGGGCCGGGCTGGAGATCAACCTCGGCGGTATCGGAAAGGGCTACGCCCTCGACCTCGCGGCCGAGTTGCTGCGTAGGAAGTGGGGGGTGGCGTCGGCGCTCTTGCACGGCGGCGGTAGTAGTGCGCGGGCACTCGGCACCCCGCCGGGCCAGCCGCGGGGCTGGCCGGTCGCGGTCTGCCACCCGTGGGACGACGCCCGGACGCTCGGCACCATCTGGCTGCGGGACGAGGGGTTCGGGACTTCAGCGGCCACGTTCCAGTACTTTGAGTACAAAGGCCGCAAGCTCGGGCACCTTCTCGACCCGCGGACCGGCTGGCCCGCCGCCGGCACCGCCGCAGCGAGCGTTGTGGCCCCGACCGCGGCCGCGGCCGATGCGCTCTCGACCGCGTTCTTCGTGCTGGGGGCGGCCGGTGCCGCGGCCCACTGCACCCCGCGGCCGGACCTGAGCGCGGTGGTGCTGCCCGAGAACGACCCACCTGTTGCCATCGGCCTGTCGGCGGACCGCTACGACCCGCCGACCGCACGAACTATCCCCGACTGACACCGGACCGTCACCATGGACCTCCCCTTCGCAATCCCGCTCGGCGTGGTGTACGCGGGACTGGCCGGCACCCTCCTGGCGCTGCTCATCGCCGCGGCGACCAACGGCTGGTCGCTGCGGGTCTTCCTGCTGCTGGCCCTGCGGCTGGCGATCGGCTGGCACTTCCTCTTCGAGGGGCTGCACAAGATCCACTCGCACGAGGTCGGGCCGACCGAGACGAACCGGCCGTTCAGCAGCGCGCCGTACTTCGCCGCCGCCGAGGGGCCGTTCGGCGAGGTCGTGCGCAAGAAGTTCCTCGGCAACCCGTGGGAGACGATCAACGCGAAGGCCAAGCCGAAAAAGGCGATCAGCCCGTCCGAGTTCGAGCGGCTGCCGGCACCCGATCAGGCGGCCCTGTGCCCCGACGCGGCGGCGCAGGAACTCGACTCGGCGATCACCGACCCGTCCCTCAACCAGGCGGCGAGGGCGACCTACGCACGCTGGGTGTACGGCGTGGACGCCCGGGACGCCAAGGTCGCTCACGTCTCCGGCGGGACCGCAGCCCTCACCGCCCCGTCCCGACTGGCGATCATCGAGGTCCTCAAGAAGCAGGTCAGCGAACTGGAGTCCCGGCAGGCCGTCGGCCTCGGCAACGGCTACGGCATGGACCAGACCCGGTTGAAGGCCGCGAACACCGACCTGCGGTCCGCCGAGTCCGAACTGGCCGCCGATGCCGACTCGTTCCTGACCGAGTTGAAGAAGGGAGCCAAGGCCGAGATACCGGAACCCGCGCCGAAGCCGATCGTGCAGATGGACAGGATCACGATGTGGGCGATCACCGCCATCGGGGTGTGTCTGCTGGCCGGCTTCCTGACTCGACCCGCCTGCATCGCGGCGGTAGGGTTCCTGGTGTTGACGTACCTGACCCACCCGCCGTTCCCGTGGTACCCGCTGCCACCCAACACCGAGGGGAACCCGGTGTTCGTCAACAAGAACGTGATCGAGGCACTGGCGCTGCTGGTGGTCGCGAGCTTCCCGACCGGCAAGTGGCTCGGGATCGACGCGCTGTTCTACTGGCTCATCGGGCGCGCAAAAAGTTAACCCCCCAAGCCCACCCGTGGCAACGGGTGGGCATTTGCCCGACAATACACATACTCCCCCCGCAGGAGATCGAACCATGGCGCTCGACCTGACCGCCGAACAGAAGGAAACCGGGCGGCGCAACTACGAGGCCGCGGCCGGCGAGTTGAGCCGCCGCGGGTTCATGAAGAGCATGGCCGCAGGCGCCGCCGTCGTCCCGCTTTCCGCGGCTGTGTACTTCGGCTACGACTCGTGGAAGGGGAACAAGGCGGTCAAGACCGCGCTCCTCGGCGCCGGCGACGAGGGCGGCGTCCTGATCGGCGACCATAACCCCGAGTTCCTGGAGATCGTCGCGGTCAGCGACATCCGGCCGTACAACCAGAAGCGCATCTTCGCCGGCGAGGGCGGCCAGTCCCCGCGCAAGGGGCTCAACAAGATCTACGGCGAGGAGACCGCCAAGAAGATTCGCACGTTTTCGCACTACGAGGAGCTGCTCGACCCGGGTGTCATCAAGAGCCTGGGGCTGGAGGCCGTGGTCATCGCCCTGCCGTTGCACTTGCACGCCGAGGCGACGGTCAAGTGCATGAAGGCCGGGCTGCACGTCCTGTGCGAGAAGCTGATGGCCCGCACCATCGGCCAGTGCAAGGACATGATCAAGGCCGCCAAGGACCCGGCCAACCCGCGGCTGCTGTCGATTGGCCACCAGCGGCACTACAGCATGCTCTACGCCCACGCGCTGGAGATCGTGAACTCCGGCGTGCTCGGCGACATCAAGCACATTCGCGCCCTGTGGCACCGTAACAACTCCTGGCCGTACGACCCGAAGTCCGAGAAGGAGCCGGTCGCTCCGGGGTTCACCGAGCCGTACTACCGCGACGGCTGGTTCAAGGCGATCTACCAGCAAGACAACGACGCGCTGCCGCAGGAGAAGCTCCAGAAATACGGGTACAAAGACATCGAGGAGCTGGTCCGCTGGCGGGTCTACAACCGCACCGGCGGCGGGCTGATGGCCGAACTCGGCAGCCACCAGCTCGACGCCGCTTCGATCTTCCTGGGCAAGGTCCACCCGATCGCGGTGATGGGCGTCGGCGGCAAGTTCTTTTACGGCCCCGGCCGCAACGACCGCGAGTCCGACGACGGCGTCTGGGTGACGTTCGAGTTCCCCGGCCCGAAGCACCCGAAGGCCGGCAAGGGCGGCACCGACGAGAGCGACATCGTGGTGGTCACTTACTCGTCGTTCAACACCAACAGCTTTGAGAGCTACGGCGAGTGCCTGATGGGCAGCCGCGGGACGATGATCGTCGAGGAGGAGCGGGAGGTCTACCTGTTCAAGGAGACGGAGCCCGGCAAGGCCAAGTCTGGCGGCAAGGAGACGAACGTTGCCGTCACCGCGGCCGACGGCAAGAAGCCGGTGATGGAGGCCAGCTCTACATGGGGCGGCGCCGGCTCGGCGGTGACCAAGCAGGCCGGCGCCGCGCGCTGGGACAGCAACATCCGCGGCTACCGCTCGGAGATGGAGCACTTCGCGTACTGCGTCCGCAAGTGGGACCCGAAGCTCGGCTACCAGCAGAAGGACGGCAAGTACGAGCAGGAGTTGCCGCGGTGCCACGGCGAGGTGGCGATGGCCGACGCGATCCTGGCGCTGACCGCGAACATGGCGATGGACAAGCGGGTGCGGATCGAGTTCGACCCGAAGTGGTTCCAGGCCGACGCCACGGACGTGCCCGAGACCAAGTACGGCAAGAACGGCATCGCCTACTTCAACTCCGCGATGCGGATGTTGCGGAACAGAATGTCCGTCGTCGGGTCGTGGCCCTGGATGGAGAGGTGCCCGGCCGCGGTGCGCAGCCCCTGCCGCGGGTTGTCGGCCGGCTTGCGGTCGTCGGTCCAGTCCGCGGTCTGGTAGCCGTTCACCCACGTCGCGATGCGCGGGCCGTTTGCCACGACGGTCAACGTGAACCACTCGTTGTCGTTCGCCACCACCTTCCGGGCCGGCACCCGGCGATAGATCGCACCCGTGCCGAAGTCGGTCGGCTTGGTGCGGTCGTCGCCCTTGAAGCCGTTGTGGATCTGGGCCTCGTAGCCGTTCTGGTACTGGTCCGGGACACAGCGGAAGAAGACGCCGCTATTGAGGTGCTTGCCGTTGGTCTTGCACTCCAGTTGCAGGACGAAGTCGGCGTACTTCCCCTCGGTCTGGAGGTCGCCGGGGCCGTCGGTGACGTGCAACTCGCCGTCCTTCGTCACCGCGAACTTCGACTTGGAACGCTTCGGATCCTGGAATACCTTCCAGCCGGACAGATCCTTGCCATTGAGTAAAGGAAGGAACCGTCGCGGAACGGGTTGGATGCGGACGCCCGTCACCCGGAGAACCACACCGGCCGGAACTTCGAACCCGAGTGGCTTCGGTTCGCCGCCCGTATCCCTGGTCCCAACAAATCCCCTCATGCCGGGAACGATCTCGTTACGGTCCTTTGATATGCTCGGGCCTAACCCTTCCGTGAGGAGGCCGGTGAAAGTCGCCGATTTACCCTCTGGGGTTGAGGGCGCCAACGAACACTCCCCGCCAACATTGCCGGATGAGAACCGCGAAGTCGTCTCGGCCCGACTCGGCTTGGTGCCACCGATGACCAACGCGCCCTTCTCCACCTTCACGTCGCCCTCGACTTTCCACCCGAACGTCGTCTTCCCGTCGAAGAGGGTCAGCCACCCCTCGGCAGCTTCCTTCTCGCTTGCCCCAACCAGAGGTATCTTCTCGTCGGCCGCGGCCGTCCCGCACGCCATTCCGGCCGCAAGGAGCAGGCCGGCGAAACGAATCACCTTCGGCATCGTGTTCTCCTGTGGGGGTCGCGCCCGACCCGGCCATCATATCCTCGTTCGTTGCTCGGAGGTGCCGACGGACTTACACTAGGCCGGATTCCGCGTCCACAGGGCCATCGATAAACCGCGCACTGGGCCAGCGGACGCGAGACGACTTGAATAGTGTATATTTGCTCAGATTCGGCCTGCCGATTGACGGTTCAGGTGGGAGCCGAATCGATACCCTGGGTGGTCAGCTTTTGACCACCCAGAGCGCCACATCGGCACACATAAAAAGTGGCGCTCTGGCGCTCTGGGTGTGTCAGACCGCCAAACCGGGGTCGGAAACGCTCGTGACCGTCATAGGGCCCACACTCCACGGGGTGCACATGGCGACCGCGGCACCGGGTAAGCGGACCGGCGACCCCTCCCGTCTCGTCGGGCGGATCAGGTCGGCACTTCCTGTGGTCGGCCTCCTGGTCTGGGCGGCCGGGGCCGTCGGGGTGTGGTGGGCCGGCCAGCGCTACGGCTGGTCGATTGGCGAACAGGTTCTGGCCGGGTGCGTCTGGCTCGGGGTCGGGGCCATCGCCGCCCGGGACACTGTTCGCGGCATGTTCGGTCCGGTCTTCACCTACGAAATCACCCGCCTCGGCCGCCGACGGATGACCTTCATCCTGCGGCTGCTGTACGTCCTCGGCGTGCTGGCCCTGCTCGCCCTGATGTACTTCTCCTGGCTGGAGAGCGTCGGCTACTTCCGTCGCGGCGGGCCGGACCGCATCCCGTCGGAGCGGCTGTCGAACTTCGCCACCACGTTCTTCTACACGTTCGTCGGCGTCCAGTACGCGGTGATTGTCCTGCTCACCCCGGCCTACGTCGCCGGCACCGTGGCCGACGAGAAGGAGCGCAAGACCCTGGAGTTCCTGCTCGCCACGGACCTCCGAAACCGGGAGATCATCTTCGGCAAGGTCGCCGCCCGGGTCACGAACCTGCTCATGTACGTCCTGGCCGGGCTGCCGGTGATCGCGTTCATGCAACTCTTCGGCGGGATCGACCCGGACCAACTCCTCGCCGCCACCGCCGCCACCGTCCTCACCGTGGTCGGGCTGTCCGCCCTGAGCATCGCCTTCTCAGTGGCGATGCGGCGGCCGCGGGACGCCATCGCCCTGACGTACCTGGCGATCATCGTCTACGTCGCGGGGTCGGCGTTCCTGGCCTTCTACGTCCTGGCCACTCAAATGTATCTGTCCCGGATTGGGGCGGCTCCGATCCAGTTCCTCGGGTTCCAGATCGACGCCCTGGAGGCGCTGGACGCGGTCAAGGTGGTCACCGACTGGCTGGCGGCCGGCAACGCCCTGTACGCCGTCCCGTCGCTGGTCGGCCCGTTCTCCGGCGGGGCAACGGCCGCGGCAGTCGGCACCGCCCTGTTCCGGTACGCCGTCTTCTGGGGGCTGGCGACCGCGCTGTTTCTGGGCTACTCCGTCTGGCGGCTGCGGGCGGTGGCGCTGTACCAGAGTTACGGCGCGCCGAAGCAGGCGGCCCGCGGCCGGGCGGCGCGTGCGGCCAAGGCGCGGCCGGCGGTCGGCGACGACCCAATGCTCTGGAAAGAGGTGTTCGTCGAGGGCGGGATCAAGGGCGGGTGCCTGGGCTGGTTCCTGTCGCTGGCGATAATCGGACTGGTGTTCATGTTCCCGCTCATCTTCGTGTACATGATCTTTATCGGCCCGCCGGTCCACATGACCGGCGCGCGGCGGTGGGAGGAGTTCACCGAGGCGATGAACATCTGGTGCCGGTTCGCCACCGGCGGACTCGGGTTCCTGCTGATGATGGCCGCCGCCGTCCGCGGAGCCGGGGTGGTCAGCGGCGAACGCGACCGCGACACCTGGGTGAGCCTCATGTCCACCCCGCTCACCGCCTGGGAAATGCTGCGGGCGAAGTGGCTCGGCTGTGTGTTCGGGTTGCGCCGCGGGTACGTCATGCTGCTCATGGTCTGGGCACTGACCCTGGCCGTCGGGGCGGTGGACCCGCCGATGATCCTGGCAACGATCCTGTACACGACGGTTTTCGTGTCGGCGTTCGCCTGGGTCGGGGTGTGGTACTCGATCACCTGTCGGACGACCCTGATCGCCACCGTGTGGGCGATCATGACGGCCCTGCTCCTGGTCGGCGGGTTCTGGGCGTTCGTCGGGCTCTGCTGCGGGCTGCCGCTGAACATCATCGGCGCCGACAGGGACCTGGGGAACCTCCTCGAATACCTGGCGAGTCTGCTACTCGGCTGCACCCCGCCGTTCGTGATGGGGTGGCTGCCGTTGAAGGAGTACGACCGGGGCGACATGGGCCCGTTCTCCTGGGAGGAACAGCACACACTTGGGCCGCTCGCCCCGGTGATCGGGTTCTTCGTGTGGTTCGGGCTGAACTGGGCGTTCGGGCTGATGTCCTGGCACGCATTCCGCAACGCGACCAACCGCGCCCGCGACACCCTGGCGGCGACCCTGCCGCGGCGCTACGACCCGGAACTGGATGACGACCCGGACGAGGAACCGGGCCCCGCGCGGGCGATCGCGCGGCCGATCCGCAAGAAGGACGGGGGCGATGAACCGATCATTCTTGAGTAGGGTGGGCACCGCCCACCGTGGGAGCGCCACGGTGGGCGGTGCCCACCCTACAAGGACGCCGCCAGCCCCTCGGCGTAGCTCGGATACCGCGGCACCCACCCCAGCGCCCGCAGCTTGCGGTTGCTCACCCGGCGGTTTGCCTCCGGCTGTGCGACCTTCCCCGGCGGGTACGGCTCGAACCGTGCTCCCGGAGCGCCGAGCAACCGCGCCAGTTGTGTGTAAAACTCTCTCCGACGAACGGGCGTGTCATCCGCCACGATATACGTCTCACCTGGGCGGCCGTGCCCCTCGACCGCGAGTACCGCCCCGGCCCCGTCCTCGACGTGGATCAGGTTCAGCCATTTGTCCGCGTCGCCGACCAGTGGCTCGCCGTTCAGGAGGGCCTGTCGCCGCAGCAGACGGTCGGGGCCGTAAATGCCCGCGAACCGCAGGACGATCGCGGACGGCATTTTCTCCCGAAGGAGTTTCTCGGCGTCGAGTACCACCCGGCCGGACTCCTCGACCGGCACAGTCGCCGACGACTCGTCCACCTCCGACCCGTCGGCCTGACCGTAGACGCTCGTGCTGCTGACGTACAGGAATCGTCCGCACGGAGGCATTGCCGCCAGCACATTTCCCAACCCGGTGACGTACACTTCTCTCATCGACCGGCCCGAAGACCGGTCCAACGCCACGGCGTAGAGGACCGTTGAGACTTCCGGCAGGCGCCGGAGGCTGTCCGGGTCGAGCACGTCGCTGACGATGGGCTCCAGCCCCAGTGCGGCCAACTCGGCCGTGCGGCCGCGGGTCAGGGCGGCCACCCGCCGACCGGCGGCGATCCACCGCAACGCGACGCGCCGGCCAAGATAGCCACAACCGATCACCAGAACGTCGGGCGGGGGTGCCATGACCGCTCCCTTCGGCTAACCTGGGGTATACGCCTCCGACCGCCCCGGAGGCTGCGAGGCCCGACCCGTCCGATGGACCACTCCGTCTTGTCAGCCGAGCCGGCACAGGGCCACGACCACGCGACCGCCGCGACCCCGCACCCGACCCGGCGGTGGGCTGCCGAGGCCGCCTGGCACCTGCTCGCCGCGCTGGTCACGGTCGGCGTCCTGGTCGCCGGATGGCGGCTCGACATGGCCGACTTCCGGGCGCCATTTACTTACGAATACGACGCGCTGCTGATTCTGCCGCTGGTCAAGGCGACCATCGAGCGCGGCAGCCACTGGACCAACGAGCGGCTCGGCGCGCCCGGCGTTCAAGAGTTGCACGACTTCCCGATCGTGGACCACCTTCATTTCGCGGTCATCTGGGTACTGGGCCGGTTCTTCCCCGACCCGGTGGTGGTCTTCAACCTGTTCTACCTGCTGACGTACCCGCTCACCACGCTGAGTGCGATGTTCGTCCTGCGGCGGCTCGGGCTGTCCGTGCCGGCCGCGGCGACCGGCGGCCTGCTGTTCGCGTTCCAGCCGTACCACTACCTGCGCGGCCAGATGCACTACTTCCTGGCCGCGTACTACGTCCTGCCGCTGACCGTGTTGGTGATGCTCTGGATCTGCCGCGGGCGGTTGCCCTTCTTCGAAGCGACGCCGGACGGCAGCTACAAGTTTCGTGTGCGAACGGCGGACACCCTCGCCGCGGTGCTGATCGCAGTCGCGACCGCGTCGGCCGGGGCGTACTACGCATTCTTCGGCTGCGCGCTGCTGGCCTGCGCCGGGGTGTACGCCTGGGTGGCGCTGAAGACCTGGAAAGGCATCGCCTCGGCGGGGCTGGTGGTGCTGGTCGTCTTCGTCGCCGGTCTGGTCAACCACGCCCCGACCTTCCCGTACGAGTACCGCTATGGCCACAACTCCCGGCCGCACGCCCGCATGGCCGAGGACGCCGAACGGTATGGGTTGAAGATCGCGCAACTTGTCCTGCCGGTCGCCCAACACAACCCGGTCGGGATCGGCGACGACGTGTGGTTCGACCCGGCCGCGGTCCGGTCCATGTACCAGGCCCCGTCTTTCAAGGAACTCAACGAGTCGGAGTGGGACCCGGTCGGACTGATCGCGGCGATCGGGTACGTGATGCTGCTGGTGCTGACGGTGGTCCCGCTCCGCCGGCAGTGGCCGGTCGGGCCGCTGGTGGCGTTGACCGTCTTCGCTACCCTGCTCAGCACCCTCGGCGGGTTCGGGGCGGTGTTCAACCTGCTCGTCTCCGCGCAGGTGCGGTGCTACAACCGCGTCAGCATCTACATCGCCTTCTTCGCGCTGATCCTTGTCTGCTGGTTGATCGACCGGTTCTTCGACTCGCGACGCGGGTGGGCCCGGCGGCTGCGGTGGCCGGCGTTCCTGGCGGTGGGGGTGTTCGGCCTGTGGGATCAGACCAACGAGACGTGGTTCCCGGACCTGCGGGTGGCCAAGCCGGGCTACGTCGGCGCGGACCTGGCCCGGGAGAAGACCGCCGAGCGGTACTGGAAGGACCGGGCGTTCTTCGAGCGGGTCGAGGCGATCCTCGGCGAGGGGATGGTGTTCACGTACCCGTACGTCGAGTACCCCGAGGGGCAGCCATACCAGGAGCACGGCAGCCCGGGGACGATCGAGAGCTACGAGATGGCCCGCGGCTACCTGCACACCCACTCCCTGCGGTGGAGCTTCGGGGCGATGAAGGGCCGCGAGTGGGACACCTGGATGCGGGACGTGGCCGGGTCGTGGGCCAACCGCGAGCGGTTCCTGGCCCGGCTGGTGTCGGCCGGGTTCGAGGGGCTGCTGGTAGACACCCGGGGGATGAACCCGGGCAACTTCGCCAAGCTCAAGGAGGCGATTGAGCGGCCCGGCGGCGCCCTGCGGGAGGTCCACCCGGACGGCCGGCTGTACTTCTTCGACCTGCGCGGGCACCGGGAGTACCTGCGGCGGAACTTCGGCCCGGCGCAGTTCGACGCCATGGCCCGGGCCGAGTACGAATCGCTACTGGTGTTGTGGCTGCGGGGGTTCAACTGTTACGAGCCGGTCGGGTACGAGTGGCGGTCCCACTGGTGCGGCAAGTCCGGCCAGATGGTCTTCGTCAACCGTTCGGACCGCACGATCACGGCCGTGGCGAAGATGCAGTTCCGCACCATATTCAAGAACACCGCTCGGCTGCGGATCAGCGGAGGAGTCTGGGCGGACGAGGTGGAGATTGGCCCGGACGAGCGGCCACCGGAGTACGCGGTCCGGCTGGTCATCCCGCCGGGTCGGCACGCGGTCCGCATTCGCTGCACACCGGCGGTCAGCGTCCTGCCGACCGACTCCCGCAACGAACTGTTCACGGTCAACAACTTCAAGCTGATCGAGATCCCGGCCGACCCGTGAGCCGGGGTGAGTGCCCTCCCATCCCGTCCTATAATGTGGTAAACCGGGGCGCAGCCTCCCACGATCACCGTCCCTGCCGGGCGACGATCGCGGACGGCCGCGCCCCGACCCCTCTCCCGGTCAGGAGCCGCCCATGGCGTCCGCCGCCGTCCGCGTCCCCACCCGGGCCGTCGAGGCCCAGCCGCCCGTCACCCTGTTCTCGTCGAGCCCGACCTACCAGATGGCCTGCGACCAGCTTCGCAAGGTCGCCGAGCTGATGCCGGACATCGACGCCGGCATCATCGAGCGGCTAACCGTGCCCAAGCGGTCGCTGGTCGCGGCCATTCCAATCCGAATGGACGACGGTACGACGCACACGTTCATCGGCTACCGGGTGCAGCACTCGCTCACCAGCGGCGCCAGCAAGGGCGGGCTGCGGTACGCCCCACACGTGGACCTTGGAGAGGTGGCGGCGCTGGCCATGTGGATGAGCTGGAAGTGCGGCATCATGAACCTTCCGTTCGCCGGCGCCAAGGGCGGGATCGCCTGTGACCCGGCCGTCCTGTCGATCGGGGAGAAGGAGCGGCTGACTCGCCGGTTCACCGAGGAGGTACTGCCGATCATCGGCCCGCGGATCGACGTGATGGCCCCGGACATGGGGACCGACGAGCAGACGATGGCCTGGATCTACGACACCTACTCGATGAAGATCGGCTACGCCTGCCCGGAGATCGTCACCGGCAAGCCGGTCGAGTTGGGCGGCTGCGTCGGCCGCCGCGAGGCCACCGGCCGGGGCGTCGTGTACTGCGTCCAGGAGGCGCTCGACGAGTTGAACATCCCGACGTCCCAGGCGACGGCCGTCGTACAGGGGTTCGGCAACGTCGGGTCCGTGACTTGCCAGGAGCTGGCGAAGCTCGGGGTGCGGATCATCGCCGTCGGCGACCGGTACGGGGCCGTCCGCAATCCTCGTGGGCTGGATGTTAACGCCCTGATCCAGTATGCCGCCGCCCACCCGATGAAGTCGGTCGAGGGGTTCGAGGGGGGCGAGCCGATCGACCCGGACGAACTCCTCACCATCCCCTGCACCGTGCTGGTGCCCGCCGCGCTGGAGCGGGTCATCACCGGCGAGAACGCGGGCAAGCTGCGCTGCCGGGTCCTGGCCGAGGGGGCCAACGGCCCGACCACGCCAGACGCCGACGCGATCCTGGCCTCCGGAGACGTCTACGTGATCCCGGACGTGCTGTGCAACGCCGGCGGCGTGACCGTGTCGTACTTCGAATGGGTGCAGGACCTGCAACAGCTCATGTGGAGCGAGCGGCAGGTCAACGACAAGCTCAAAGAGTTGATGCGGGCGTCGTTCGCGCGGGTCCGTAAGCTCGCCCGTGACCGGAAGATCTCGAACCGCCTGGCGGCGTTGAGCCTCGGGGTCCTCAAGGTCGCCCGGGAGAAGCAGAAGCGCGGGCTGTTCCCATAAACTGACCCCCATGACTCCGCCCGTCCGACCGTGGGGCCCCGCCGGCTGGGCGGTAGTGGCCCTCGCCTTCGCTGCCGGGTTCGCCCTCTTCCCGCTGCGGGTAGTCGGCCCCGGCCTTGACCACCTGCCCGGTGACCTCGTCGATTCGCGTCTCAACAACTATGTCCTGGAGCACGGCTACCGGTGGCTGACCGGCCTGGTGCCGGGCTTCTGGGACGCGCCGATGTTCTACCCGGCCCGGGGCATCACTGCGTACTCCGACGCCCACATCGGCATGCTGCCGGTCTACGCCGGGCTTCGGGCAATGGGTCTCTCGTCGGAGTCGGCGTACCAGGGCTGGTTCCTCGTCCCGTTCGCGCTCAACTTCGCGTCCTGTGCGTGGGCGGTGCGGCGGCTCGGGTGGGGACCGGCAGCCGCGGCGGCGGGGGCGTACCTGTTCGCCTTCGGGCTGCCGCTCGCCACCTCCGTCACCCTGCACGCGCAACTCGGGCCACGGTTCCTTGTGCCGCCGGCGCTGGTGCTCGCCTGGGAGTGGGCGTGGTCGCCCGCCACCCGGCGGCTCGGATGGCTGGCCGTCTGCGCCGTGGGTCAGACGTACCTGACGCTCTATGTCGGCTACTTTCTCGGGCTGGTGCTGTTCATCCAGTCGGCGGTGGTTGCTGTCGCGTTCCGGCGGGCACTGCCGTGGGGTGAACTCCTCCGACCGGGCCGGCGGCAGTGGGCCGGGCGGCTGGCCGTCGCCGTGATCGCGGTCGTCATGCTCCTCCCGCTGTTCGTGCCGCACCTGCTGGCCGGGCGCGAGCATGGCCACTACCCCCTGGAGACGCTCCGGGCGTTCTGCCCGACCGTCCAATCCTGGCTCACTCCCGCCGACCTCGCGTGTCACCGGGACTGGACCAACACGCTGTTCCCGGTCCCGTCGGACTCGGAATACACATGTGAGAAACAACTCTTCCCGGGGCTGGTGCCGGTCGTTGCACTGGTGATCGGGCTGTTTCTGTTTCATCGTCGGCCGGTCGCGGGGGTGTCGGCCGTCGTGGTCCTGCTGGCCGTGGCACTGACAACGCGGGTGGGAGACCACGCGCTTTACGACCCGCTGCTGCACCTGCCGGGCGTGGCGGGGATTCGGTCGGTGGGCCGGGTGGTGCTCGTGCTGCTCTTCCCGCTCGCGGTGCTCGTCGCGGCGCTGATCGACGAACTCCGGCGGTACGGGTGGCTTGCTGCGCTGACGGTTCTGGGGCTGCTGATTGCGGACCAGTCACTCTTAACTCAGGGTGGTCCGCGCGGCGAAGACTGGGCGGCGTTCCGATATCCGAAGGTCGAGGCGGTCACCCGTAGAGAATGTCTGGCCGAGTTGATCCGCCGGCACCCGAACCCACGTCTGGTGTACGTCTTCCCGGACCCCGAGGGCGACACGATCGCGTCGCTCGTCCGCCAAGTCGATGCCATGCGGGCATCGCAGGAACTCGGGCTGCCGACGGTCAACGGCTGGTCGGGGTACTGGCCGCCGGGCTGGGAGATGTTCGCGGATTACGGAAGCCTGTTCCGCTGGCTGACCGAGGACCAGCGCACCGGGCTGGTCGTGATCGGGGAGCCAGTCGGCAGCGGGGACGACCCCGAGTTCGAGTCGCGGATGCGGGCCAGGTTCCCGCCGCTGCCGTTTCCATAGGGTGTCGGTTCGGATAGCTAAGTGGGGTGCGTCTCTGCGAGACCGAGCCGATGGACGTCCAACCGACCCCGCCCACCCGCACCAGGTTATTCCGCGAGGTCGTCTGGCACCTCCTGTTCGCGCTGGCGACCGTTGCTGTGCTCGTAGCCGGACTGCGGCTGGAGTCGGCGGACATCCGCGTTCCGTTCGCCTACCACGGCGACGCGCTGCTGATTCTGCCGCTGGTCAAGGCGACCATCGAGCGCGGCAGCCACTGGGCCAACGAGCGGTTCGGTGCCCCCGGCATCCAGGAGTTGCACGACTTCCCGATCGTCGATCACCTGCACTTCGGGATCATGTGGCTCATCGGCCTGGCCGTCCCCGACCCCTTCGCGGTCTTCAACCTGTTCTACCTGCTGACGTACCCGCTCACCACGCTGAGTGCGATGTTCGTCCTGCGGCGGCTCGGGCTGTCGGTCCCCGCGGCCGGTGTCGGCGGGCTGCTGTTCGCCTTCCTGCCGTACCACTACCTGCGAGGTCAGGGGCACTACTTCCTGGCGGCGTACTACGTCGTCCCGCTCGCGGTGCTGGTCATGGTGTGGATCTGCGGCGGGCGGCTGCCGTTCTTCCGCCGCGAGCCGGACGGGCGTTACCGGTTCCGGCCGTGGTCGGCGGACACCCTGGCCGCGGTACTGATCGCGGCCGCGACCGCGTCCGGCGGGGCGTACTATGCGTTCTTCGCCTGTGCGCTACTCCTGTTCGCCGGGTGTTACGGATGGGCAGTCGCCGGGACCTGGCGGGCCTTCGCTGCGGCCGGATTGGTGGTCGCCGTGATCGTCGCGGTCGGGGTGGCCAACCACGCACCGACCTTCGCCTACCAGTACCACTTCGGCCGAAACTCTGCCCCGACCACCCGATACCCGGAAGAGGCGGAGGAGTACGGGCTGAAACTCACGCACCTGTTCTTGCCGGTCGCCGGTCACCACAGCCGGGCACTGGCGGAGGTGCGGTCCGTCTACGACTCCGACGTCCGCCCGCTCCAGACCGAGAACGCCGACGCGACCCTGGGGCTGCTCGGGTCGGCGGGGCTGGCCGTGCTGCTTGCCGCCGCGGTCCTGCCCGTTCGACGGGTGTGGCTCCTCGGCCCGCTGTCCGGCCTGGCTATCTTCGCTGTCCTCCTCGGGACGATCGGCGGCCTGGGCGCCCTGTTCAACCTGCTCGTGACCCCGCAGGTGCGATGCTACAACCGCGTCAGTGTCTACATTGCGTTCCTGTGCCTTGCCGCGGTCTGTGGGCTGATGGACTGGGCCTTCACCGGCCGGGCCGCGTGGCTGCGATGGCCGACGTTCCTCGCGCTGGCCGCGTTCGGCGTCTGGGACCAGACGGACAACCGGTGGTTCACCCCGGCGTTCGCCGCCAACCGGGCGGAAGTGGCAACCCAGTTCCGGGCCGACGCCGCGTTTTATGCCGAGGTCGAACGGACGATGCCCGGCGGATCGGTGTTCAACTTGCCGTTCATCCCATACCCGGAGACGTTGTCCGTAGGCAAGCTGTCCGGCTACGACCACGCCCGCGGGTATCTCCACACCGACACCATGCGGTGGAGCTTCGGCGCTATGGAGGGGCGGGAAGTGGACCTGTGGCAGCGCGAGGTGGCCGCGGAGTCGCCCGACCGGATGCTGCCACGGATCGTCGCGCGGGGATTCGATGCGTTACTCATCGACCGCCGCGGTTACTCACCGACAGAAGCCGACGCCCTGCATGGTGGCGTGATGGCGTTGCTCGGCCCAAGTGTCCACCATGTCACACACCCGAATGGTCAGGAAGTCGTCTACGACCTCCGCAACTACCGCGATCGCCTGCGGACCGCGGACCCGATTGCTTACGAGCAGTCGAAGCGACGCGAGTTGGAAGCGGTCTCGATCCTGTGGCTCGATGGGTTCTACTCATTCGAGCCATCCGGCCGGGAGTGGAAGCACCGCTGGTGCGGACCGCGCGGGGTCGCGGTGATCGTCAACCCGACCGACCGGACGCGCACGTTCCGGGTCGATGCGGTTGTCCGTACCAAGAACCCCGAGTATGCGGACCTGCAGATCGACGGCGGTCCCGTCTGGACCGAGCGGTTCCCGATCAACGACAAAAACCCCGTGACATCACATGTGATCGTCGTGCCTCCCGGGCGCCACACGGTGCGGTTCCGTTGCCGCCTGCCGGGCGGCCACGTCTACGACGACCCACGTCGGCTGACTTTCTTCATCGCGCAGTGGGCTATGACCGAGGTGTCGGCCGATACTACTCGATGACGATGCGTGGCGCTCGCGCGCTGCTCTTGACCGTGTCGCGCGACGCAGGTATCGCCCCGCTTCGGACCACGCGAAGGGGGATCAGTGCGTGGTCTAGCTCAGTCGATGAGGCTTCACGAAGACGACTCGGACCGTCGATTCGGCCGCGCACGTTCGGGTAATAGCGAGGTTGGCGCGGGAAATGCGCGACTTTCCTCGCGCATCGGTGAACGCGCAACTTGTTTTTCACAATCCGGGCGTTAGGATTCGTCGATGAGACACATTCGCGCCGTCGCATAAGCGTGTGCGGATGATTGCCCGGATCGGGTCGGCGGTGCCGCCGACTCCGGGCCTGGGCCCCCGGAGGTCCCTCCTTTATGTTCGAGCCCGACGTGCCCGAACCGTTGCCCGCTGATCCGGTCCTTCCGACCACAGGCGGGTTCGAGGACGATGAGCCCCCGAGTCGGCCCGGCCGCCACGCGGCCTGGACAGACGTGCCCGACGACTTGTGGGACGACTGGCGGTGGCAGACCCAGAACTCGGTCCGCTCCGTCCGCCAGCTCCGCACGCTCCTCCCGTTCGCGTCAGACGAACTGGAAGCGCTCGGTCGGCTGGAGGCCGACTACAAGCTCGCCGTCCCGCCGTACTACTTCTCGCTGATCGACCCGTCCAACCCGCACGACCCGATCCGCCTCCAGTCGATCCCGTCGCCGCTGGAGGCCGAGAACCCGTCCGGGTACGAGCTGGAGGATCCGCTCGAAGAGGACAAGGACTCCCCGGTCCCGGGCCTGACCCACCGGTATCCGGACCGGGCGCTGCTCATCACCACGCCCAACTGCTCCATGTACTGCCGGTACTGCACCCGCAAGCGGGCAACGCTGACCCGCGGCGGGTGGGAGGGGGTAAGCAAGGACGACGAGCGGATGATCGAGTACGTCCGCCGGACGGAGTCCATCCGCGACGTGATCGTCTCCGGGGGCGACCCGCTCACCCTGCCGATGGGGAAGCTCCGGTACTACCTGGAGAACCTCAAGGCGATCGACCACGTGGACGTGATCCGTGTCGGCACCCGGGTCCCCGTGACCCTGCCACAACGGCTCTACGACCCGGAACTGATCGACCTGCTGGCCTCGACCGAGAAGGTCTACATCCAGACACACTTCAACCACCCCCGGGAGGTGACACCGGAGGCGGCCCGTGTGTGCAAGGCCCTGTTGCGGGCCGGGATGCCGATCAACAACCACTCGGTCCTGCTCAAGGGCGTCAACGACAGCCTGGAGACGATGCGGGATCTACTCCGCGCCCTGCTGCGGATCAAGGTCCGCCCGTATTACATCTTCCACTGCGACCCGGTAACCGGGGCCGGCCACTTCCGCACATCAGTGTGGAAGGGGCTGGAGATCATGGAAGGATTGCGCGGGCACATGTCCGGCATCGGCATCCCGACGTACGTCGTGGACAGCCCACACGGCGGCGGCAAGATCCCGATGATGCCGAACTACCTGGTCAGCATGTCCGACGACGCGGTGGTGCTGCGGAACTACGAGGGGATGCTGATCCGCTACCAGGCCGAGGACAAGCCGAACACCGCGCAGCCGACCCAGACGCGCGGCGTCAGCGGGCTGCTGCAAGGCTCGAAGTCGGCGCTCATTCCTGAGGGGACCGAGCGGATGGCCCGCCGGCGGAAGCTGCAACTGGTGGACGAGGCGTCCGAGCAGGGCGGCTGCGGGGCCAAGCCGGCCAACTCCGACGGGGCAACCCTGCGGCCGATCATCCCGCTGCCGATGCTCAACGCGAACAACGGCCACGCCGCGGCGCACTGAGTCTGTTCAACTCGGCGAGCGGGAGGGCGTAAGCCCCCCGAGAATGAACACCCTCGGGGGGCTTACGCCCCCCGCTCGCGTTATCGGACACCCCCAAAGGTTCACGGATGAGGATCGGAATCGCCTACACCCTGAAGCCCGACGGGCCGCTGCCGGCTGGCGCCCCGGACGACCTGCACGAGGAGTTCGACTCCCCTGTCACCGTCCGCGCGGTCGGCGACGTGCTTCGCGGCCTCGGCCACGAGGTCGTCGAGTTGGGCGACGGCAAACCACTGCTCGAAGCGCTGCTCCGCGACCCGCCGGATTTCGTGTTCAACTTCGCCGAGGGAACCGGGGTCAGCCGCTCCCGCGAGGCCCGGGTTCCGGCAGTTTGTGAGTTGCTCGGCATCCCCTACTCCGGCTCCGACCCGCTCGCCCTGGCCGTCGCGCTCGAAAAGGACCTGGCCCGCAGGCTCGTCGCCGACGCCGGCGTCACCGTGCCGAAGGGTGTCACTCTCCAGCCGCCGCCGGCCCCGTATGACGGCGACTTCGCGGAGTTCCCGGCGGTCCTCGCCGCGGCGGAACTGGCCCTGCCGGTGATCGCCAAGCCAGTCTTCGAGGGGTCGAGCAAGGGCATCCGCAACCGCTGCCTGGTCGAACAGCCGGAAGACCTGGGGCCGACGGTCGCCGCCCTGTGGACCGACTACGGGCAAACGGTCCTGGTCGAGGAGTTCGTCGAGGGCGAGGAGATCACGGTCGGAATCGTCGGCAACAACCCGCCGCAGGTGATCGGCACCATGCAGATGGTCCCCCGGTTGAAGTCGGAAAAGTTCGTCTACAGTCTGGAAGTGAAGCGCGACTGGGACCGGCACGTCGAGTACGTCAGCCCGCCGCGGCTTCCGGCCGAGGTCGTTCGCGAGGCCGAGGCTGCGGCCCTGACCGCGTTCGACGCGCTGGGCTGCCGGGACGTGGCCCGGGTGGACTTCCGGGTCCGCGACGGGGTGCCGTACTTCCTGGAGATCAACCCGCTGCCCGGGTTGAACCCCGAGTCGAGCGACCTGTGCTACCTGGCTTACCGGGTGAACCTGACGTACCCTGAGTTGATCCGCATGATCTTTGAGGCGGCGGCCGCACGGTCGGGGGTGGACAGGTTATGACTGTCGCGCGGTTTTCGCCTTGTGCGCCCACCGTGCGCAGCGTTACTCCTTTGTCTTCGGGTCAGTGTCAAGGCTGGCCGCAGCCGATGTTCGACGAGTGCCCGCCGAGTGAGAGACCGTGTCGATGTCCGAACCGCGCGTCCTGTTGATCTACAACCAGCCCGTCCTGCCGCTGGACCACCCGGACTCCGAGTCCGAACAGGAAGTTCTTTACAGCGCCCAGGTGGTGGGGGACTGCCTGGCCGGCGAGGGGCTGCCGGTCGCCCGACTCGGCGTCGGAGCGGACCCGGCGACACTCTTCGAGGGGCTACGGGCGACCTCCCCGGACGTGGTGTTCAACCTGTATGAGGGGACCGCGGATCAGGGTGGTAGCGAGGCGGCCGTCGCCGGCGTGATGGAGTGGATGCGGGTGCCGTTCACCGGCTGCCCGTCCGAGTCGATGGTCCTGTGCCGCAACAAGCCGCTGGCCAAGTTACTGCTGACTGCCGCCGGGGTCCGCACCCCCGAGTACTTCGTGGTCGAGGACGGCGCCCGCTGCCCGAAGAACCCGCTCGGCTGGCCGGTCGGGTCGAACTCACACAGGCTGGCATGGATCTCCCGTCCGGTGATGAACCGCTCGACCAGAACGGGGCCGCCGTACTGCGCGATCAGGTAGTCCACCCGGTCACGGAGCTTGCGGTCGGAGGTGACGACCGCGT
>DATLIF010000140.1:0-5159 GCA_035539575.1 Fimbriiglobus sp.
GCCGTCGTCGCTTCCGGCTTCTCGTCGAAGACCCGGACCATGCCGGTGGTGATTGGCTTGTATGCGGCCCCGTACTTGTACTTCGGGGATAGGGAGGGGTAGTCGGCGGACGGCGTCCGGGCCGCCTTCCGGGCGGCATCCACCGCTGCCGTCGCCTTGGATAGCTGGTCTTCGAGTTTCTTCACCTGAGTGGCCTGGCCCGACCGGCTCGCCGCTGCGATGGCGGCGCGGGCCATCGCCTCGAGATGCCGTGCGAGATCGAGCTTGTGCCGTCGCTCGGCCGCGCTGGCGTGCCAGGCCGACGCCTTCACGTCTCCTTTGGCCCCGAGATAAGCGATGTCGTCCGCCGCGATCCGGGCGTTGAGCGACGCAAGGCTTGACCGCATCTCGGCGACGTGGACCTCGGCCACCGGCACCGCGTCCTGCGCCGCCGCGAGGTGGTGTTGACGCGCGACCGGTACGGCCACGACCAACCCGGACGCCAGGGCAGCCGACTCCTCATCGGCCGCCGGCAGGATCACGGATTCCAGCTTCGCAACCACTGCCCGCGCCGACGTCAGCTTGGCCTCTAGCTCCGCAATCGCCTTGACGCGCCACGTCGTCTCTTCCTGGCGATAGAACGGCTTCAGCCCCGGGTACCACGCCGTCGGCGGCAGCTTCACCGGCTCGACTTTCAGCGACGCGCCGCCCAGCGCCGCCGGCGCTCCCGGCGGGATCGGGCCGCGGGCGGCGTCCTTGTTCCGCTCGTCGCCGCCGGTGTAGAAGGCCGTCGTCGCTTCCGGCTTCTCGTCGAAGACCCGGACCATGCCGGTGGTGATTGGCTTGTATGCGGCCCCGTACTTGTACTTCGGGTACTCCCCCGGGTCCGGCTCGCCGGGCCAGCGGTCGTGGCGAATCTCCAGCGGCTCGAAGAACGCCCGGAACTTGAAGTACTCCTCCTGCGTGACCGGGTCGTACTTGTGGTCGTGGCAGTGGGCGCAGTTGACCGTCAGCCCCAGGAACGCCTTGGCCGTGTGTTCGACGTCGTCGCGCATCCAGTTGTTGTAATTCCAGCGGTAGAAGTTCCGCACCAGGAACCCGGTCGCGACCAGGTTCTCGTCGTCTGTCGGGGCCATCTCGTCGGCGGCGAGCATCATCCGCACCATCCAGTCGTACGGCTTGTCGTCGTTGAGTGACCGCACGATCCAGTCGCGCCACCGCCAGACCTGGCCGTAGCTGTTGAGCACGTCGGGCACCGACCGGCGGCCGTACCAGTCGGAGTACCGCCAAATGTCCATCCAGTGCCGCGCCCACCGTTCGCCGTAACGGGGGCTAGCAAGCAGCCGGTCCACCACCTTCTCGTAGGCGTCCGGCGAGTCGTCCGCCAGGAACGCCGCGAGATCCTCCCGCGTCGGCGGCAGGCCGGTCAGGTCGAGATACACCCGGCGAAGCAGCGTCGGCTTGTCGGCCGGCGGGCCGGGCGTCAGGCCGCGCCTGTCCCACTCCGCGGCAAGGAGCGCATCGACCGGGTTGCCGGGCATCGGTGGCGTCGGGCGCTTCACCGGCTGAAAGGCCCAGTGGTCTTTCGGGTCCGCCTCCGGATGTTCGTCAGCCGGCGCTTTCGCCCCTGCGCGGACCCACTCCGTCAGCAGCGCGATCTGGGCGTCGGTCAGCGGCTTGCCCTCGGGCGGCATCCGGTGATCGGGATCGGAAACACGTTCGATCAGGACGCTGGCGGCAGGGTTGCCGGCCGTCACGGCGGGTCCGTTGCGTCCGCCCGTGGCCATCGCCGCTGCGGTGTCGAGCCGGAGCTTGCCCTTCTGCTTGAGCGCGCCGTGGCAGGCGAAGCACCGCTCCTTGAGCAGCGGCTTGACGTCGCGGACGTAGTCCACCGGCCCGGCGGCGGGCAGGCCGGACGCCGACAGCAGCACGAGGATCACGGCGAGGGGCCGGTGCATCAGGCAAGCCCAGGAGGAGAGGCGGGCAGGGGGCTTCGGCGGGTCTACCGAGTATACCTCTCCGGCGGTAGGGATCAAGCACACGGTCCGCCGTGATAGGATGACTTCTGACCCGCAGACCGGGGTTCCGCGATGTCCCGACTGAGTCTCCTTCGCCAGGGCAGCCCGCTGTCCGACACCGCCCGGCAGGTCGAGGTGCTGGAGCACGCCTGCCACCGTCCGTTCTCGGACGCGCTGGCCGACTCCGGCCACTGGCCGCTGCGTGCGACCGGCATCCAGGTCTTGCAGGTGAACGTCGGTAAGCTGTGCAACCAGACCTGCCGGCACTGCCACGTCGATGCCGGCCCGGACCGCACCGAGGTCATGACCCGCGAGACGATGCAGCTCTGCCTTGACGTGCTCGCGGACGCGGACATTCCCACCCTGGACGTGACCGGCGGCGCCCCGGAGTTGAACCCAAACTTCCGCTGGCTGGTCGAAGAGGCCCGCGCCCTCGGCCGGCACGTCATCGACCGCTGCAACCTGACCATCCTGCTCGCCCCGCGGTTCGAGGACCTGCCGGAGTTCCTGGCCCGCCACCGCGTCGAGGTGGTCGCGTCCTTGCCGTGCTATCTGTCGGCCAACACCGACCGCCAGCGCGGCGACGGCGTCTTCGACAGGTCCATCGAAGCCCTCCGCCGACTCAACTCGCTCGGCTACGGTTATCCTGACGGGCCACCGCTGACGCTGGTCTACAACCCGCTCGGACCATCGCTGCCCCCGCCACAGCCGCAGTTGGAAGCGGCCTACCACCGCGAACTGGCAACTCGCTACGGCGTGGCCTTCACCCAGCTCTTTACGATCACCAACATGCCGATCAGCCGGTTCCTTGACGACCTGTTGCAGTCCGGCCGGTTCGACGAGTACATGCACAAGCTGACCGCCGCCTACAACCCCGCAGCCGCGTCCGGGGTCATGTGCCGCACCACCCTGTCGGTGAACTGGGACGGCCGGCTATCGGACTGCGACTTCAACCAGATGCTCGACCTGGGCCTGTCCGCCGGCCTGCCGCACCACATTCGCGACTTCGACTCGGGGACGCTGGCGAATCGGCGAATTGTCACGGGCCAGCACTGCTACGGCTGCACCGCCGGGTCCGGGTCCGGCTGCCAGGGGGCGATCGTGTCGTGACGGCAACGGTCCTCGTCTTCCTGAAGTACCCGGAGCCGGGGCGCGTCAAGACCCGCCTGGCGACGGCCATCGGGCCGGATCGGGCCGCGGCGCTCTACCGCGACTGGATCGGCGTCGTCCTCCGCGCGCTTCAGCCGGCTCGAAGTCGCGTCACGCTCGTCGGCTACCACGACGGCGGACCGGCGGAGCGGTTCGCCGGGTGGTCGCCGCTCGTGGACGTCTGGCGGCCGCAGCCGCCCGGCGACCTGGGCGATCGGCTGGCGGCCGGGTTCGCCGACGCGCACGTCTACGGCGGACCGGTCCTGGCCGTCGGAACCGACTGCCCGGAGATCGACGCCCGGTTGATCGACCGGGCACTTGAGCTACTTCTGGACCGCGACGCGGTGTTCGGCCCGGCAACCGACGGCGGCTATTATCTCGTCGGCACCGCCCGACACCTGCCGGAGTTCTTCGACGGCGTCCGCTGGTCGTCGCCGCACACCCGTTCCGATCACCTGGCGCGTTGCCGCGAACGCGGGTGGAGCTTTGGCCTGCTGCCCGAGCTGGCGGACATCGACACGGGCGACGACTGGCAAGCCTACCTCGAACGGCGAGGCAGTTCGCATGACCCAGGCTGACCCACTGCGACTGGCGGTCGTGGTGCCGACCCTCAACGAGGCCGCCCATCTACCGGCGACACTGCGGTCGCTGGCCGGACAGAGCGCGCCGGCCGCGCGGCTGGTCGTCGCCGACGGCGGCTCTGCCGACCGGACCGTCGAGCTGGCCCGCAAGTACGGGGCGAACGTGCTCGTCGTGTCCGGCCGGGGCCGCGGCGGGCAGGTGGCGGCCGCGGTCGCCCAGCTCGACGAGGAGGTGGTGCTGATCGCCCACGCCGATATGGTGTTCTCGCCGGGTGCCCTGGAGAGGATCCGCCACCACCTCGCCGCGAACCCGGACTGCCCTGGCGGCTGTCTCGGGCACCGGTTTGACTCGGCGGCTCGGGTCTACCGGATGATGGAGTGGTTCGACCGCCGACGGGCGCTCCGCGGCGACTCCTACGGCGACCAGGCACAGTTCTTCCGCCGCGACCGCATCGGCGAGGTAGGCGGGTTCCCGGACTTGCCGCTGATGGAGGATGTCGAACTGGCCCGACGGCTCCGGCGACTCGGCCGCCCCGCCTACCTGAACGTGCCCGTGACCGTCTCCCCGCGCCGCTTCGAACACCGTGGGATGGCCCGGGTCATGTGGGCCAACTGGCGATTCCGTCGGGCGTACCGCCGTGACGGCGCCGCCGCCTGCCGGGCCATTTACGAACGTTACTACTCCTGACCGCCGGTCGCCTCCCACACCCGCAGGCACCCGTCGCAGGCGTACACCCGGGCACCGTCTGCCGACCACGCCACCGACCGCGGGACGTCTGTCAGCCCCGGCAGCATCAGCACCTCCTGGTTCGTTTCCAGGTCCCACACCCGCGCGGTCCGGTCCTTGCCGACACTCACCAGCCGCGACCCGTCCGGGGAGAACGCGACCTCGACCGGCACCAGCGTGTGCCCGTGCAGCGGCCCGACCACCCGTCCGGTCAGCGGCTCGCGCAGCCGTACCACCGCGTCCTGGTCAGCCGTCGCAAGGACCTCCCCGTCCGGCGAGTAGGCTACACCGGCCGTGCCGCGCTTCGAGTTGTACCGCGCGGCGAGTTCCCCCGTCGCCAGATCCCAGACACAGACCCCGTTGAACCCGCCAGCCGCCAGGAACAGGCCGTCCGGCCGGAACGCCAGCCCCTCGATCCTCCCCAGACCGGACGACCACACCTGCGGCTGGCCCGACCCGTTCGTCCAGACCGCGACTGTCCCGTCGGCGAACCCGGCTGCCAGCCGCGAACCGTCCGCGCTGTAGACCAGCCGCTCCACCTCGTCGCCCGGCACGAACAGGTTGCTCACCGACTGACCGACCGCGTCCCACACCGTGACCCCGCCCGCCCGGCGACCGGTCGCCAGCTTGCCCCCCCTGGGATCGAACGCCGCCGCGCCGGTCCCCACGACCCGCATCACCTGCTTCCCGTCGGTCGTGTCGATC
>DATLIF010000141.1:0-2009 GCA_035539575.1 Fimbriiglobus sp.
TCGCCGCCGAGTACGGCGGCAAGGCGTCCTGGGCCAGGCGCAGCGCCTCCTGGGCCACGGCTCGCGGGGACTTGGTCATCGGGGTCGAGGTCTTCATAACCCATTGGATACCTTCACCCTGCCGATGGATTCAACAGAGCAATGGTATCACTCCCCTCGGAGTTGCAACTGAAGAACCTAGTCCGCGTGTATGTCGATAAGCGCAGGGCGTACGCGCTGGAGATCCCTTCCCACCCGATCGACTCCAACCCGATCTTCGTGTTCGCGGACGACTCCGTCCCCAACTCCGAGGGCGTGGTGAGGGCGATGTGCGCGGAGAAGGGGGCGTGGCGGTTCAGCAGGAAGCTAGACGAGGCGGGCTGGTACTATGTCAACGGCCCCCAGACACAATTGCTCCGAGGACCGGGGTCGCATGCCCTGGGCGTGGTGACCGAGTCGCGACAGAGTTCGACGCGCTAGTGCAGTCACAACCGACAGCCTGTGAAAGGCGGTGGTGGCTTCTAACCTGAAGGGATGAAGCCTCCACTCTTCATCCGGGCGTTGACGGCCGATGAGCGGGCCACCCTCCGACACGGCCTCCGCTCCTCCGAGGCGTTCACGCTCCGCCGGTCGCAAGTCCTGCTGGCCAGTGCCGGCGGGCAGCGACCCGCCCAGATCGCCGCCGCCCTGGGGTGTGCCACCCAGACCGTCCGGGACGCCATCCGGGCGTTCCACGCCGACGGGGTCGGGTGCCTGGCCCCGAAGTCGAAGGCCCCGAAGACCACGCACCCGGCCTGGCCGAGGAGCCGGGACGACGACCTCAAGGCCCTCCTGCACCAGAGCCCCCGGACGTTCGGCCGGCCGACCAGCCTGTGGACCCTCGCCTTGGCCGCCGAGGTGTGCCACGCGAAGGGGTGGACGGCCCGTGTGCTGTCGGCCGAGGCCATCCGCAAGGCCCTGCTGCGGTTGGGCGTCGGGTGGAAGCGGGCGAAGCACTGGCTGACCAGCCCGGACCCCGACTACGCCAAGAAAAAAAGGCCCGTGACCGGCTGATCGCCCAGGCCGCGAGGAACCCGGATTGGGTCGTCGGGTTCCAGGACGAGTGCTGGTGGAGTCGGCTGGCCCAACCGGACCTGTTCGCCTGGGCGGCCGGTGACCCACTCCGGCTGGCCCCGCCGGTCAAGGTCAAAGGGGACGGGCCGTCGGCCCTGGCGTGCTACGGCATCTACCGCCAGGACACGGGCGGGATGCTCCTGCGGTTCGTGAACGGGCGGCCGGTCAGCCAGGTGACGGAGGACTTCCTGGCCTGGGCGTGCGGGGTGTTCGCGGCCGAGGGCAAGAAGGTGTTCGTGCTGGTCTGGGATAACGCGGCGTGGCACGTGAGCCAGCGGGTGCGGGCGTGGATCGCCCGCCACAACCGGCGGGTCCGGCGAGCCAAGGGCGGGTGCCGCATCCGGGTGTGCGGGTTGCCGATCAAGGCCCCGTGGCTGAATCCGATCGAGCCGAAGTGGGCGCACGGGAAGCGGGCCATCGTGGAACCCGATCGGAAGCTCACCCCCGACGAGGTCAAGGATCGGGTGTGTGCTCACTTCGGGTGCGTGCCCACCGAGCCGCTCAAACAGGCTGTCGGTTGAGGCTGCACTAGGCACGCCTCGCCCGGCGAGAAGTACGCGTGCGACGCGACCGAACCGGTGGTTGCGGCCGGCGACATGACCGGGCACACCACCTTGAGGATGTCTTCGAGCCACGCGATGACGTGAACCGCGTCCGGGTCGGCGACCGCGCCGCGGGCGACCTCGAACGCGGCGTGCCGCACCACGCCCTTCTTCTGGTCGGTGTTCGCATTCTGGTCGAGCCAGTCGGCGAGCGCCACTTTCTCCCCGCCAGATACCTTGCGGTCGGCGAGGGACTGTTGCAAGAAGCGTTCGAAGTCAGCGGGGTTCATACGGGGCGTCCGGCGGGTATATTTCCAACGTCCCGCCGATTGTGACACCCCGCGCCCCCTGAGGCAACCCGACATGCCGCTGAGT